>DASQSQ010000497.1:0-12205 GCA_035642315.1 Mycobacterium sp. | reverse complement strand
GGGGTGCTGATCGCCGGACACGAGACCACCGCCAACATGATCAGCTTGTCGATCGTGGCGTTGTTGGAGCACCCCGATCAGCTGACGCTGTTCCGCAACACCGACGATCCGAAGGAAATCGCCAGCGCCGTCGAAGAATTGATGCGCTATCTGAGCATCATCCAGACCGGTCAGCGTCGGGTGGCCATCGAGGACATCGAGATCGCCGGCGAGGTCATCCGCGCCGGCGAAGGGATCATCATCGACCTGGCGCCGGCGAACTGGGATGCCAGCGCATTTGCCGAACCCGAGCGGCTGTACCTGCATCGCTCCGGCGCCGGTCAGCACGTCGCGTTCGGCTACGGCAGGCACCAATGCGTCGGTCAGCAGCTGGCACGTGCCGAGCTGCAGATCGTCTTTCACACGCTGCTTCGTCGCATCCCCACGCTGGAGTTGGCTGTGCCGATCGAGGACGTCCCGTTCAAGCACGACCGGCTTGCCTACGGCGTCTACGAACTGCCGGTGACCTGGTGAATACCTTCACCCAGCGATCCGCGATAACTACTCTCGAACAAGTGTGGATCCGATTGGAGGGCCAATGATGTCGCCTCAAGCAAGCACCGTCTCGCTGTACCCGCCCGGAGGATTCGGCGCACCCAAGGATCGGCACGGCCGCGCCACCGGCGCCAATGTCGGCCTGCCGGAAGGAACCGTGGTTTTCTCTGCGGACAACCACATTTCGCTGGCCGACGATATCTTCTACCAACGTTTTCCGGAGGCCCTGAAAGACAAGGCGCCGCGGATCTGGTACGAGGACGGCGCATACCAGGTCGGGCGTAAAGGGCAGTCCTTCCTGCCCGGCGACTTCAGCGCGGTGCTGATGCAATACGACGACCTGCCCGGGGCCGCGAGTACCAACATCGAGGCCCGGATTCAGGAGCTACGCGAGGATGGCGTCGAGAAGGAACTGGCGTTCCCCAACGCGATTCTGGCGCTGTTCCACTACCCGGACAAGGAACTTCGCGAGCTCGCGTTCCGCATCTACAACGAGTACATCGCCGAGCTGCAGGAGCAGTCCAACGGCCACTTCTATGGCGCGGGTCTGATCAACTGGTGGGATCCGGAAGGCACCAAACGAACCCTTGCCGAGCTGAAGTCGTTGGGGCTCAAGACCTTCCTGTTGCCGCTGAACCCGGGTAAGGACGACGAGGGCAACATCATCGACTACGGCAGCACCGCGATGAAACCGGTGTGGGACGAGATCGAAGCCGCCGGGCTTCCGGTCGCCCACCACATCGGTGAAACCCCGCCGAAAACACCGTGCCAGTTCAACAGCGTCGTAGTCGGCATGATGATCAACATCGACGGCTTCCGTGAACAGTTCGCCAAGTACCTGTTCTGTGGAATTCTGGACGATCACCCCACGCTGCGGATCGGCTGGTTCGAGGGCGGAATCGCCTGGGTGCCTTGGGCTCTGCAGGACGCCGAGCATCTGGTGGCGTCGTATCAGCACATGTTCAATCGGCCGCTGCAGCATGACGTGCGCTACTACTGGGACACCCACATGAGCGCGTCGTTCATGGTTGACCCGCTGGGGCTGCAATTGATTGACCAGATCGGCGTCGACAAGGTGATGTGGTCGAGCGACTATCCGCACAACGAAAGTACCTTCGGCTATTCGGAGAAGTCACTTGCCGCCGTCGTCGACGCGGTGGGCCCCGAGGCCGCCGCGCGGATCGTGAGTGGCAACATCACCAAATTCCTTGGTATTTAAGGCCAACTCGATGGCTTCTATGACTACGTTTCTCCCTCCGCCTACGTCGGCGCTCGACATCCCCGAGACGCCCGATCTCGGTCGGATGCGTCGCGAGACCGGTGCGCGGCTGCGGTCGGCGATGGCCGACCGCGGCGTGGATGCCTTGATCCTGCTCGGAAACAACAGCGTCGTCTACGCCACCGGGGTGAGCTGGCCGTTGGGTGACGCCGGGCTGTCTCACGTGGAGCGCCCGGTCGCAGTGGTGCTCGCCGACGACCCGTACCCGCACCTGTTTCTGCCGTTCCGTGAAGGTGCCGCATCGGAATCCGGGCTGCCGGCCGATCATCTGCACGGCCCCGTCTATCTGGAGTTCGACGAGGGGGTGGAGAGCTTCGCGCGGGCGGTCGAGGACCTGGTCCCGGCCGGGGCAATGGTCGCAGTAGACGAACTCACCGGCGCTATGCGGCGCGCGCAGCCGCGGCTTTTCCCTTCCGGCCGGCCCGCCGACGCCGCGCAGATCATCGGTGCGGCCAAGCTCATCAAAACTCCCGACGAGCTGTCCTGTATGCGCATCGCGTGCCGGATCACCGACGAAGCCATGGTCGACGTGCAGGCCGCGCTGGCGCCCGGGATTCGCCAGATCGAGCTGTCGGCCGGTTTCATGCGCCGCGCCTTCGAGTTGGGCGCGACGGCCAGCATGCTGGAGCCGATCTGGCAGGTGATGCCGTCGAGCAAGGCGGACGGTGTCTGGACCACCCATGGCGATCTGGCCCTGCCGTTGTTGACGACCGAGCGCGAACTGGTTGCCGGTGATGTGCTGTGGACCGACGTCAGCATCACCTACGCGGGCTACTGTTCCGATTTCGGCCGCACCTGGTTGGTCGGTCAAGACCCGACGCCGCGCCAGCAGGCGCAATTCGCCAAGTGGCGTGAAATCCTGGACGCCGTGCTCGATGTCACGCGAGCCGGCGCGACCGCGGCCGAGTTGGGCAGGGCGGCAACAAAAGCCAACGGCGGTACCCGGCCGTGGCTGCCGCACTTCTATCTCGGGCACGGAATCGGCGTGAATGCCGCCGAAATGCCAATGATCGGCACCGATCTCGGCGACGAGTTCGACGAGAACTTCGTTTTCGAGCCGGGCATGGTGGTCGTGCTGGAACCGGTGGTGTGGGAGGACGGCACCGGCGGTTATCGCAGCGAAGAGATTGTCGTCATCACCGAGGAAGGCTGGATTCCGTTGACCGACTACCCCTATGACCCGTATGGCGCGCGCTGACGACGATGCAGAGCAGAGAAGCAATGTGGGGGTACCTCCCGCTTGCGGGGGAGAGGAGTAGCGCCGATGGCCACTGAGGTTTTGCCCGACGACCTCGCACTGCGTGCGGGTCGCCGGGAGCGGGCGCTGGCCCAGATGGAAAAGCACGACCTCGACGTGCTGGTTCTCGGTCGTCAGGCCAACGTGCGCTACGTCACCGGCGCGCCTCAGCTGTGGGTGGCAGGCACCCGTCCCTTCGGGCCGACATGTGTGGTCATCCGGGAGACCGGGGCGATCCATTTGCTCAGCACCTGGGACGAGGGCGTTCCCAACGACATTCCACACGAGAATCTGTACGGCATCGCCTGGAATCCGACGAACACGATCTCGGTGCTGAAGCAGATCCAGGGTGCAGCAACAGCCAAGCGCGTTGGAACTGATGCGATTTCACCGGGTTTCGCCCAGCTGCTACCGATGGCCTTCCCCGGCGCCGAGCTGGTCGATGGTGAGCTGGCCATGCGCGCCGCCCGGCGGATCAAGACCCCCGAAGAGGTGACGGCGCTACGCGAGGCCATCCGGATGGCCGAGGTCGGCCTGGCTGCGGCGGTCGCCGAACTGCGACCGGGCGTCAGCGAGAAGACACTGGCCGGGGTCCTGCTCGAGGCCATGGCGGCCGGTGGGGTGAGCACGCCGGCGACCCAGGATGCCGCCTGGGTGACCTCACGCGAGCACCCATGGCGACGGGCGAGCGATGACGGGCGGGTCCAGTCCGGCGATTTGGTGGCTTTCTCGGCCGGCGTGCTGGACGGCGGCTACACCGGTGAGGTCGGACGCACCTGGCCCGTCGGCGAGCCCAACGGTGCTACCGATCTGTACCAGCGATGGGATGCCTTGTGGCACCGGCTATATGACGCATGCCAACCGGGCGCGCCGGGTACCGACCTGCTGGCCGCCTACCAAGCGGTGGGTGAGCAACTGCCGCCGATGCCGATCGCACGGGGTCTGGGTCTGGGCTTCGATCCACCGGTTGTCTCGCAGCATCTGCCCGCGACCGCAGCCGAGGAACGGCTGGCGCCGGGAATGGTGCTCGCGGTTACCGGCTACGTCTGGCAGGAGGGTGTCGGCGCGGTGTTCGGCCGGGAGGCGGTTTTGATCACGTCCGACGGCCCGGAGATCCTGACATCGAGCCCGTCGGCCAACGTCGCCGTCGGCGCTTGAAAGACAACGGGTAGGCCGCAGTGCAGCCAGACGCTGGCCCGCTGCACGGCTACACCGTCGTCGAACTCTCCACTGGCATCGCCGGCGCCTACTGCACCAAACTACTGGCCGACGGCGGCGCGCACATCATCAAAGTCGAGTCGCCACAAGGTGATCCGCTGCGCCGATGGTCAGCGTCCGGAGCCGACATCGAACCCGGAGATGACGGCGCCCTTTTCAGCTTTTTGACGTGCTCCAAGCACAGTGTCGTTGCCGACCCGGGCGACGCCGGGTTCGTCGGGTTGGTCAACGACCTGCTGGCAGCTGCGGACGCGGTGGTGTGGTCGCGCGGCTCGGCGGTGGCCGACTGCGACGCATTCACACCCGCCGCACTGCGTCGTTCTCATCCGCACCTGACCGTCACGTCCATCACCTCGTTCGGGCTGGAGGGCCCGTGGCGGGATCGGCCCGCGACCGAGTTCACCCTGCAGGCATGGTCCGGTGGAATCGTCGGACTCGGTCGCGGATCGCCCGACCGCGCACCGGTATTCGTCGGCGGGCAGGTCGGTGAATATCTCGCCGGCGCCTACGCCAGCGCGGCGACGCTGGCGTCACGGCTTCGCGGTGGCGGCGAACTTCTCGATCTGTCCATGCTCGAGGTCCAGATTTTGGGGCTCACGTATTTCCCGGTTACCTACTTCCAGATGCTCGGACGGCCGTGGCGGGACGCCCGCAAACTCACCGTGCCCGGGGTCGCCAAAGCGAAAGACGGACTGGTAGACCTGGGATGCGGAACCGCGCAGCAATGGTTTGATCTGTGCGCGATGACGGGCCACCAGGACTGGATCGACGAAGATTCGCCGCTATCGATCACCGAGCAGGCCAACGAGAAGGCCGAGGAGATCTACGCCTGGGTGCGCAGCCAGACGGTGGACGAGATCCGTGACCTCGCCACCGCGTTCCGGATCCCGAATGCGCCGTTGGCCAACGGCGCCAATATCGCCGACTTGGACCACTTCCAGGAGCGACGGTCGTTCGTAGCCAACCCCCGCGACGGATTCCGCCAGCCCGGCCATCCTTACCGGACGCAGCCCGCCCTACTTCGAGCGCCGCAACCGGCGCCGCGGCTCGGTGAGCACACCGCGCAATATCGGCGGTCCCGGCCGCCCGCGCGGCCCCCATCGACGCTGAACCGCGGTGCGGATGGCCTGCCGTTCAAGGGCTTACGGGTGCTGGACATGACCACCTTCTGGGCCGGGCCGGCGTGCACGCATTTTCTCGCCATGCTCGGAGCTGACGTGATCCACGTCGAATCGACTCGCAAACCGGACGGTACCCGGCTCATCGCCGGCGTGCCGGTCACCGAAGACCGTTGGTGGGAGAAATCGCCGATCTATTCGGCTCTCAACACCAACAAGAGGGGGTTGACCCTCGATCTGCAGACTGCCGCGGGACGAGACCTGCTGCGCCGCTTCATCGCAACCTCTGACGTCATCGTCGAGAACTTCACACCGCGGGTGCTGGACCAGATCGGTCTGGACTTCGCGGCCGTCCAAGCGCTCCGGCCGGACGCGATCCTGCTACGGATGCCCGGGTTCGGCTTGGACGGGCCGTGGCGTGACAATCCGGCGTTCGCCTACGTCATCGAGGCCGCGTCGGGGGTGAGCTGGCTGACTGGCTATCCGGATCGAAACCCGTACGAGCCGTACTCGGTCGGCGATCCGAACGCCGGCGTGCATGCGCTCAACGCGCTGCTGCTGGCATTGGAGTTCCGGCGCCGCACCGGGCGGGGAACATTGATCGAAGCGTCGATGGTCGACGCTGCACTCAACATTGCCGCCGAACAAGTCATCGAATATTCCGCGTACGGGGCGTTACTGCAGCGGGCAGGCAATCGAGGACCGACGGCCGCGCCACAAAACCTCTACCGCACAGCGGATTTCGATGAATTTGGTCGTCTCGACAGTTGGATCGCGGTCGCTGTGGCGAACGATGGGCAATGGGCAGGCCTGTGCGAAGCGCTGGGTCGGCCCTCGTGGGCAATGGATTCTGCGCTGTCCGACGCAGCCGGGCGGCGGGCACTGCACGACCTCATCGATAAGCATCTCGGCGCGTGGTGTCAAGACCGCAGCGGCGACGAGATCGTCGAGCGCCTATGGGATGCGGGTGTGCCGGTGGCCAAAGTGCTTCAGCCACATCGTCAGACTGACATTCCGCAGCTACAGTTCCGCGGCTTCTTCGAGGACGTCGGCCACCCGGTAAATGACGCGGCCGCACATAGCACAGTGCCGGTGCGGTTTTCCGCCGGACCCGATCGATTCCATCTGAAGCCCGCACCTCTGCTTGGTCAGCACAATCACGAGCTGCTGACCGAAATCGGGCTTAATGACCACGAGATCGCCGAATTGGAGGCCGAGGGCGTCATCGGCCGAGCCCCTGGCGGCGCCACAAAGGCCGCGACTCGCTGACGATTCAGTGGGTCCAGCCGTCGGCGGCCTGATCGTCGAACGTGCGGTCAATACGCTCAAACCTGCGGCGGATCGACGCACGGGCCGCCGTGTGGGGCAGCACGTACAAGCGGTTGGCCAAAATCGCATCAGCGGTCAAACGCGCTACCTCGTCAACGTTCAGCGTGTCTGGCTGAGCCGGAGTGCTCGTCGACGACAGCCCGTAACCGGTGCCCATGATTCTTTCCGAATTCGACAGCAGCTTGGTTTCGACGACCATCGGGCACAGCACCGACACACCGATGCCGTTGTCTTTGACCTCACGGGCCAGATTCTCCGCCAGGCCCACGACCCCGTATTTCGCAACGCTATAGGCGCCGAGACCGACGTTGGGCATGAGGCCGGCAAACGACGCGGTGAAGGCGATGTGACCGCCCGCGCCTTGCTCGAGCAATCTCGGCAAGAACGCCTCGACCGCATGGATGGATCCCCACAGATCAATATCGATCACCCAGCGCCAGTCGTCGTGCGTCATCTGCGCGATCGGACCTGCGACCACAATGCCCGCGTTGCTGAAGACAATGTCGACCTGGCCGAGAAGGCGAAATGACTCGTCGGCGAGGTGAACCATCTCGTCGAGTTGCCGGACGTCGCACATCACCGGGTGCGCGTCAAACCCCTCGGCGCGCAAGTGCGCTACCGCCTGTTCCAGCGCAGGTTTATCGACGTCGGCGAGCACGACGCGTGCTCCCCTGCGAGCGAACTCGGTGGCGGTGGCGAACCCGATACCATTCGCACCGCCGGTGATAACGGCGCCCTTTCCTTTGAAACCGTCCATGGCGCGACGTTAACCGATGGAGCTCGCTGAGCGGCGACGACCCCTGGCCCGCCTTAACCGGCTACTTCAGGCAGCCACCCGCGTCGACGGGAAGCGTGACACCCGTGACGTAGCGCGCTTCGTCGGATGCGAAGAACAGTACGGCGTTGCTGATGTCCTGGGGTTCCACCCACGGAATCGGCAAGGTGTGGAACAGCTGGCAGATGGGCGCCATGTCGTCCGGACCGGGATTTTCCAGATCCGGGCGGAACATCTTGAAGGTGCCTTCGTTGTGCAGCATGGGTGTCTTGACGTGCGTCGGATGCACCGAGTTAACACGAATCATGTGCTGCCCCAACTCAACTGCGAATGCGCGCATTAGTCCGACCACCCCGTGCTTGGCGGCGACGTAGTGACCGGTGTGCGGGTAGGCCTTGAGTCCGCCGACCGAGCTGGTCAGGATGATCGAACCGCCGTTGCCGCCCGCGAGCAGGTGCGGCACACCGGCTTTCACGGTTTTCCACACTCCGCCCAGGTTGATGTCGATCATCTCGGTCCAGTCTTCTTCGCTGGTTTTGTCCAGAGTGTCGCCGCCGTTGCCGATGCCTGCGTTGGCCACGATGATGTCAAGCCGGCCGAGCTGCTCAACCCCGTTGTCCACCGCAGCCTTCAGTGCGTCGTAATCCCGCACATCGACTTCTGCGGTGAAAATTCTGCGGTTATGACCTTTGACCAGGTCGGCAGTCTCCGCCAAATCCTCGGGCGTCGACGCCGGGATCGCAGTGTCCGTAACGCCGTCGCGGATCGGCCTACAGATATCGATCGCGATGATGTCGGCGCCCTCTTGGGCCAACCGCACCGCGTGCGAGCGGCCCTGCCCGCGGGCCGCGCCGGTGATGAACGCGACCTTGCCTTCGACTCGACCCGCCATCGTTACCTCATTTCCTGATTTGTGTTTGGCTCAACCGAGAACCGCCGGCATTGCCTCCCAGCCACGCACGGTGGACGTCGAGACAATGTGGCACTGCTGAGGTCGGGTATGTCAACGTTGGCCTTGATCAGATCGATGATCGCGCCACGAGCCGAGCTGAACGTTTCGTGATCGACGATCGCCCGGTCGACATCGGCAAAGCGGCTCAACGCATAAAAGTCGTGCTGCTCGTTGTAATACAGCGGTGCTTCTTCGCGCAGCCCTCGAAACGCCAAGTAAGGGTCGGCATTGATCTGCACGTCGTGCGGGTCGTAATAGACACCGTCCGGGGCAGTGACTGTCACAGGGCTTAACCTTTCGCAACCTGTCGCAGCAGTTTCGCCGCAACCGCATTGTTGGGAGCGCGGAGTCTCTCGCGCTCAGCATCTGCGGCAACTCTGTCATCAGCCACGCGTGGGTGTCAACGTGGGATCCGTTTTCGCTACTTAGCATTCTCGTAAACCGAGAATATAGTTCTGCACTGATCATGTTTTGTGCGATATGCGAACGCTCAGGCGTCGGCAGGGGCGCCGGCGATGCGGAAGCGCAGCAGCGCCTCTTGGGCGTAAGAGGCGACCAGCGAGCCATCCTCGGTGAGCACGTCACCCCGACCGAAGCAGCGGCCGTGTGCCAGCAGTGGACTGTGCTGACGAAGCAGGAACCAGCGATCGGTGCGGAATGATCGGTGAAACCAGATGGTGTGGGAGGTGACTGCCGAGGTGAACAATGCGCCGTTACCACCATGGTTGAAGCCCTCGAGAGGGCGAAGCGCGGTGCCGATCAGCGTGAGGTCCGTGGCGTAGGCGGTCAGCGCGGGCGCGAACTCGCCGTCCACAGCAGGAGTTCGCATCCACACTTCGAATCGCGGTGGTCCGGCGGCAAGCGCGTTTAGGTCATCGGCGCTGCGGGTCTCCCATGGGATGAGATCCAGTTCGACGCGGTGCTTGTCATCCAACACGGCCGGAACGGCCGCCGTGTTCTGGTGGTCAAGGCCGTCCTCGGCCGTGTGCATGGACACCGAACTGGTGGCCAACACACCGCGTGGCTGGCTGGCGGTGATCGTCAAGGTGGCGAACGATCGACCCTCGTGGTGGCGCGTCACCTGATAACGGACCGGATCGTCGGCGCGGCCTTCTTTCCCGAACACCGCATGCAGCGATTTGACGGTCTTGTCGGGACAGGTTGCGCTTGCGGCCCGGATGAACTGCCCGAGAAGTTGGCCACCGAACACCCGGTGGTAATTCAGCCGTTGGCTGTCGCCGTCGAACTCCGAACCGTCCTGGACCCGCAGCTGTAAGCACGCCAGCAGATCGGTCCAGAGATCGAGCACTTTAGATTCTCGCTGAGAGATAATGCAGTTCTCGTGCGTTATTGGCCGACGAAACCCTGCGAGCAGAAGTCCCACACCTCGTCGGCGGTAATCGGATGCGTAGTCGCGTCGCCCGACCCGCCGCTCGACTGCGCGATGAACATGACTGTCGACATGGTCATCGCAGCCATCCGCCTCGGGTTGACACCGGCGCGCAGCTCACCGGCGTCGCTGGCGGCTTCCATCAATTCGGTCAGCAAACTCACCAGCGGTGCATGAGCGACCTTGACTTCGTCCGGATGCGAGACCAGCAACCTTGGCGCGAAGTCGGTGAACAGCGGACGTTTGGCCGTGGGGTCGGGACGCGAAGCCTCGAACAGCAACTCGATGGCGACCTTGAGCCGTTCGATCGGGTCGGAGTGATTGGCCGTGGCGGCGCGGATCTGGTCGGCCGAGCGGCTCAACGCGTCTTCGAACAGCGCGAGTAGGAGTTCGTGCTTGCCGTCGAACTGCAGATAGAAGCTGCGCAGCGACTGCCGGGACCGGTCGACAACCTCTTGCACGGTGAAGTCCGTGCTGCCCTTCTCGATGATGATGGCCTGGGCTGCGTCGAGGAAGCGCTGGACGCGCTGCGCTGCCCGCAGTTTCGCCGTCTTGATCGACCGCTCAACAGCCCGCTGCTTCCAGGCCGGCTCTTCGCTTGGACTGGTCACCGCAGGCTCAGGTGATTGCCGCGAGGGGAGAACATGATTGGACTCTACCGGAGAACGCCGTGTCATTACGGGCTAGACCCCCTCACGGGACGACGTGTCTGAGATTGTAACTTTCTCGCCACGAGAATACTATTCTCTTGCTGCTCTCCACGGAAGCAGAACGCCAAGACAGCTGCTATTGCGTTGCTCTGGCGGTGATTCGTCCGGCGCGGGTCAGAGCTATCGCGGTGAGCACACCGAAGATGAAACCGCCCACATGGGCGAAGAACGCCACACCACTGCCGCCCGCGCTGTCCGGGCGGACCAATGCGTAGTTGCCCTCGAAGAACTGGTACAGAAACCATGCGCCCAGGAAGACCCACGCCGGGATGCGGATCGGGAACCACCCAACGAAAGTGAGGATGCGTGACTCGGGATAGAGCACGATATAGGCGCCCAGCACCGCGGCGATCGCGCCGCTGGCCCCCAAGGTTGGTATCTGGGCGTCCGACGCTGTGCCAAACAGCAGGGTCATCGTGGTTTGCAGCATAATCGCGGCAAATCCCCCGGCGAAGTAGAAGACCAGGTAGCCAAGCCGCCCGAACGCGTCCTCGACGTTTTTGCCAAAGATCGCCAGGAACAGCATGTTGCCCAGGATGTGATCCCAACCAGCATGCATAAACATGGCCGTCACCCAGCCGACGCCCCAAGGTATACCCAGGTGGCAGGCGTTGGTGACATCACACGGATAGAACGATGCCTGATTGACCGCCGCCTCGCCGTTCGGCAACTCATAGAACAAAAAGACCGCGAAATTCGCGACGATCAGCGTGACATTGACAATCGGAAACCGGCTTGCCGCAATGCCATCGGAGTAAGGGATCATACGAACTCCTTCCAACGACGTCGATACCGTCACGGCATAGACCGCCACGGTCACTGCCGGCAAAGCTTATTTGGGGCGCTAGCCGGGTAACAATGTTCAGCGGTACACGATCAACACAACGATGTTGTGTCAGAGCACGTCGCCCTCGTAGTCTGCGGCTGGTTTGGCCTGGGCGACGACCCCGCACTGGGCCAGCGGGGGCCGTCGGGGCCGTTCAGAGTTGCGCTAGCCGAGGCGCAGAGCCCTTCTCTCGCAGAACCGCTCCCGCCTCTCGGGTCAATTCGCGTGAGCTGCCGAGCAGGCCGTCCAAGACCAGCGCGCGTTTGATGTGCCGCTGCAATTCATGCTCAGCGGTGAAGCCGATACCACCGAGCACCTGCTGGCAATGGCGCGCGGCGGTCAGCGCGGCCTGGCCTGCGGCCGCCTTGGCGAGCAGAAAGGCCAGATCGTCGGGCTCGGCCGCGGCGGCCACCAGGGTGGCCTCCGCGCCTTCGATGGCGACCAGCGTCTCGGCAAGTCGGTGCCGGATCGCCTGAAATGACGCGACGGGCCGACCGAACTGCGTGCGGTCCAGGGCATGCTGACGAGCCAGCGCCAGCATCGCGCGGCCGGCGCCGACCAGCCACCAACCGACCGCATGTCGTCCCGGCCCAATCGGCGTCGAATCACCCTCGGGCACCGCGTGTATCGGCAGATCATCGCCGAGCACCGAGCTGTGTTCGCCGCTCCGAGCCCAGACCACCCAGCAGTCGCCCGTGTACCGCAACGGCACCGTGCCGCCACCCTCGCGGCCGGCCGCCCGCAGCACGACATCGTTGACCACCGGCGCATGGGCGCCAGTTTCGCCGAGCAGCCGAAACACCAAAGGAATTGCGGCTTCGGGCATTTCGTCGAGCA
>DASQSQ010000496.1:0-8495 GCA_035642315.1 Mycobacterium sp. | reverse complement strand
CGCAACGTGGCTTCCCTGATGCCGAAGTCACTAGTAAGCCTTATCAATTCAGCTGCGCTGGCCCACGCTGGGTGCGCGCCGAGCAGTACGGACAGCACGACCGATCGGGCAGTCATGCGGGCCAATGATTTCGCCATCGTGGTAGCCCGTCAGACCTGGGATGCTCGGCGACCGTAGTCCCCGAACGGTTCGTCGCGGTGACGCACCGCATCGCGGAAGCCGTGCTCGACGGCGTCGGCGACGAACGCGTGCCCCTCGGGTGTGTGCCGGGCGACACCGTCGAAGACGGTGCTGACCATTCTGCTGGTAGCCACGCCCTGTTGCAGCAGCGCGCTATTGAGCGCGAGTTTGACCATGATCAGCTGATTGACCGGCACCGCCGCGATCCGCTCGACCAGGCGTTCGGTGCGCTCGTCGAGGTCTTCGGGGTCGGGCGCCTCGACGGCCAGGCCCCACTCGGCGGCTTGCGCCCCGGTGATGCAATCTCCGGTCAGCAGAAGACGTTTGGCACGCTGGTCACCTAGCCGATGGGCCCACATTCCGGCGGCCGGCACGCCCCAGACCCGGGTTGGCGGGTAGCCGATCTTCGCGTCGGATGTGGCGATCACCTGGTCGGCGTGCAGGGCGATGTCGGTGCCGCCGGCCACACAGTAGCCATGGATCTTGACCACCGTCGGCTTGTCCGCGTGCAGCAGGCTGGAAAAGCCACGCACGAAACGGCTCATCATCTGGTAGTCGATCATCGGGTCCCACGGCTGATCCGGTAAGTGGTTGACCGCCTGGGTCTTACCGTCCAGCACGGTCCCGCTGTAGGCGCCGGTGCCGCCCGCCGATCCGGTGCGATCGGCGTAGGCGCTCAGGTCGAAACCCGCGCAGAAGCCCTCACCCCGGCCGGAGACCAGCATGACGTGCACGTTCGGATCCAGGTCGGCCCGCTCGACAAGAGCCGACAGTTCCAGCGGGGTGTCGGCGATGATCGCGTTGCCCTTTTCGGGCCGGTTGAAGGTAATGCGCGCAACCCGATCGGTGACCTCATAGGTCATCGTCTTCAGGTTGTCGAAATCGACCGGCCTGATCGCGTGCGTCATCGGCGCCGCTCAGCCCTTTACCAGGGCTCGCTCCAGGATCGGCGCGAGATCCAACCCACTGGGCATGGTTCCGAACGCGCCGCCCCACTGGCCGTCGAGGCGAGAGGTCAAGAACGCCTCGGCAACCGCGGGATGTCCGTGCCGCACCAGCAGCGAGCCCTGCAGCGCCAGGCAGATGTCCTCGGCGACCTTGCGGGCGCGATAGGCGATGGTCTCCAGATCGCCGAGTTGTGCGCGCAGCCGCTCGATGTGGCCGTCCAGACGTGGATCCTGCCCGGCGCCTTTCGCCAGCTCGCCGAACAGCACCTCGACGCACTCCGGACGAGTTGCCATGGCGCGCAGGGTATCCAGTGCGCTGACATTGCCTGAGCCTTCCCAGATCCCCATCAGCGGCGCCTCCCGGAACAGCCGCGGCATACCGGAATCCTCGACATAGCCGTTGCCACCCAGACACTCCAGCGCCTCGGCGGCGTGCGGCGTGGCGCGCTTGCACACCCAGTACTTGCTGGCCGCCAGACCGATCCGGCGCAGCAGCGCCTCGGTCTGGTCTCCGCGGATGGCGTTGTCGGTGGCGCCGGCCATCCGCATCGCCACCATGGTGGCAGCCTCGGCCTCAACAGCCAAGTCCGCCAACACATTACGCATCAGCGGCTGGTCAATGAGATAGGAGCCGAAAGCTTTGCGGTGCTGCGCGTGGTGGACGGCACGGGTCAACCCGGTGCGCATGCTGGTGGCGCTGCCCAGCGTGCAGTCCAGCCGGGTCAGGTTGACCATCTCGATGATGGTCGGGACGCCCCGGCCCTCCTCGCCGACCAGCCATGCGGTGGCGCCGTCGTACTCGACCTCGCTGGACGCGTTGGCGTGGTTGCCGAGTTTGTCCTTAAGCCGTTGCAGCAGCATCCGGTTGCGGGTGCCGTCGGGCAGCACCCGGGGCAAGAAGAAGCACGACAGCCCGCCCGGCGCCTGCGCGAGCACCAGGAACATGTCGCACATCGGCGCCGAGGTGAACCACTTGTGACCGGTCAGGCCGTACGTGCCGTCGGCGTTGCGGGTGGCCTCAGTGGTGCCGGCCCGCACGTCGGAACCGCCCTGCTTTTCGGTCATCGACATACCGGCGGTCATCCCGGGCTTCGTCGCCGGCACCTTGAGCTCCGGGTCGTAGTGCCGGCTGGTCAGCAACGGCTCATAGCTGGCGGCGAGCTCAGGGTTGAAGCGCAGCGCCGGAACGACGGCGTACGTCATCGAAATCGGGCACATGTGGGCGGCTTCGGCGGTCCAGACGCCGGTCTTGGCCGCGCGGACCACGTGGGCGCCCGGCCGGTGGTCGGCCCACGGCGCGGCGTGCAGGCCGTGCTCGATCGCGGTGCGCATCAGCTCGTGGTAGGCGGGGTCGTACTCGACCTCGTCGACGCGGTGGCCGTAGCGGTCGTGGGTGTGCAGGATGGGCCGGTTGCGGTCGGCCAGCTCGCCCCACCCTTGCGCCTGCGCAGAGCCGGAGATCGCGCCGACCGCGGTCACCTCGTCCAGGCCCCACTGCCCGCCCTCGCGGATCAGCGCCTCGATGAGCACCGGCGAGGATGCCGGGTTGTGCTCCTGCAGCGGCGGGACCTGATTGGTGACGACATGCGTATCTGACATGCCGCCAATATTACATTTTTTCTACAACCGCACAAGAGCTGTAATGCTCAACGTGGATGCGCGGCGAAGAACTGCCACAGCTTGTCGGTGGCGAAGTCAGGCCAATGGTGGCCGCCGCCGTCGACGGTGATCAGCACCACGCTGCGGTTGTCGGGGCATCCAGCGGTCGACGTGGTGACCGAACCACTCGTGGTGGCGGCTGGGGCGCCGCAGTGATCAACGTTGCGCCAGAACGCATTGGTGCCCTGGATCGGTGGACCATCGAGGTGAACGAAACCGTGGCCGGGGCCGCCGCCGTAGGGAATCAACGGATCCGCTGTGCCGTGAATGTGCATGACCGACACGGGCTGAGGCGACCGGCACGGGTCCAGTTGGGTGCCCGAAACCGGGCCGATCGCGGCGAAAAGCGTTGTATCGCAGGCCAGCGTGTAGTCCATCATGCCGCCGTTGCTCATGCCGGTGGCATACACGTGGGAGGCGTTGATGCCGATGCTGTGTTCGATGTCGGCGACGGCCGCGGTGACAAAGCCGACGTCGTCGATGCCCTCCTTCGCGGGCCTGCCGCAGCACCCGGCGCCGTTGACGTTCCAGGCTCGATTGAGGCCGTTCGGGTAGGCGACGACGAACTTTTGCGAATCGGCCAATTGGTCCCAGCCGTAATTTCTTTCAGCGTAGTCACCGGTGCCGAAACCGCCGTGCAGCACGATCACCAGTGCGGCCGACGCGGGCAGTCCTTTGGGCTTGTACAGCCGATAGCTGCGGTCATGGCCGCCAGCGCTGATCGTGTGCACGCTGATGCCCTCGACGAAGGCCGACGGCTTGCCGGCGTCCCGGCCGCCGCAGCCCGCGATTGCCAGCACAACGCCGAGAACCGCGACGAGCCGCGTAACCATGGCAGCCGTTTCTTCAGCTAAAGTGCTCACGCAGGAAGGCGATGTCGTCCTTGCGGCCCTCGTCGGCCGTCTCGCAGATCACCGGCGCGCCGGCGGCCCGGACCACCGCCACCAGCAGCTCGGGATCGATCTGCCCGGTGCCGAAGTTGGCGTGCCGGTCGCGGCCCGAACCCGCCGAGTCCTTGGAGTCGTTGCAGTGCACCAGGTCGATGCGGCCGGTGATGCCCTTGATCCGGTCGACGGCGTCGACCAGCGCCTCGCCCGCCGCCCAGGCGTGGCAGGTGTCCAGGCAAAAGCCAATCCCTTTGTCGCCGATCTGGTCCCAGAGCCGTCCGATGGTGTCGAAATGGCGGGCCATTGCGTGATCGCCGCCGGCGGTGTTCTCCAGGTAGACGGGAACTTTGGTCTCCAGTTGGTCAAGCGCCTTGCGCCAGCGCTGAAAACCCTCGTCGAGGTCGCCGTCCTCGGCGACGTGGCCGCCGTGCACGATCACCGCCGCCGCGCCGATGTCGGCCGCGGCGTCGCAGGTGTCCTGCAGGATCTTGCGCGACGGGATTCGCACCCGGTTGTTCGCCGACGCGACGTTGATCAGATAGGGCGCGTGCACGTAGATCGGTAGCGCCGCGGCCTTGAGCTCTGCGGCGTCCTCGCGGGGCTTGGGCGCCTTCCAGCTTTGCGGGTTGCCCAGGAAGATCTGGACGACATCAGCGTTCTCGGCCGCGGCCGCGGCGAGTGGATCTTGCGGACTGACATGTGAACCGATGAGCACGTCGACCAGTCTAGTGAGCGGTGCGGACAGGCTCACTAATTCTCAGCGGTCACAAGAACGAAAGCATGCGCCGTTGTGCCCGCCTCGCGGCGACAACCCAAGAAGCCGAAGTCGCTCTGAGGCGGGCAAAAACCCACCCCCAACTCCCCGGTGACTTGTGAGACAAATGGGGACCACGGGCACGAAAAAGCCCCGGGCGGCAGCCCGGGGCTTTTTCGTCGAGACTACTTTCCGATTGTCCGACTCCTCAGCGGCTCGTACCTCGCCGCATCGTCGTCGAACTACCGGTAGTCGGAGTAGCCGTAGTCGTCCAACGGAACCGCAGCACCGGTGGCCTGGCCGAAGTCCGGGCTGTAGTACTGATCCTCGTAGGACGGGATCGTGTACGCCGCGGCCCGGGCCTCCTCGGTCGGCTGAACCTGGATGTTGCGGTAGCGGTTGATGCCGGTACCGGCCGGGATCAGCTTTCCGATGATCACGTTCTCCTTCAGACCTTGCAGCTTGTCGCTGCGGCAGTTGATCGCCGCATCGGTCAGCACTCGCGTGGTCTCCTGGAACGACGCCGCGCTCAGCCACGAGTCGGTGGCCAGCGACGCCTTGGTGATACCCATCAGCACCGGGCGGCCGGCCGCGGGCTCGCCGCTCTCGGCCACCACTCGACGGTTCTCCGCCTCGAAGTCGGCGCGGTCGATCAGCGAGCCGGGCAGGAACTCCGTCGAGCCCGAGTCGATGATGGTCACCCGGCGCAGCATCTGCCGGACGATCACCTCGATGTGCTTGTCGTGGATGGACACACCCTGGGCGCGGTAGACCTCCTGGACCTCCTTGGTCAGGTGGATCTGCACCTCGCGGGGGCCCTGCACGCGCAGCACCTCGTGCGGGTCGGCCGAGCCTTCCATCAGCTGCTGGCCCACCTCGACATGGTCGCCGTCGGCGAGCAGCCGCTCGGAACCGTCCTCGTGCTTGAACACCCGCAGGCGTTGCCGCTTGGAGAGCTTGTCGTAGACCACTTCCTCGCTACCGTCGTCGGGGACGATGGTGATCTTGTAGAAGCGCTCGCCCTCCTCCAGGCGCACCCGCCCGGTGAGGTCGGCGATCGGGGCCTTACCGCGCGGCACCCGGGCCTCGAACAGCTCCTGCACGCGGGGCAGACCACCGGTGATGTCTTCACCGACACCACCCTGGTGGAAGGTGCGCATGGTCAGCTGCGTGCCGGGCTCGCCGATGGACTGGGCGGCCACGATACCGACGGCCTCACCGATGTCGACCAGCTTGCCGGTGGCCATCGAACGCCCGTAGCAGGTCGCACACACGCCGGTGCCGGTGGTGCAGGTCAGCACCGAACGCACCTTCACCTGCGTGATGCCGGCCGCCAGCAGCGCGTCGATCTCCGGGTCACCGAGGTCATGCCCACGCGCGACCACGACGTTGCCCTTCTCGTCCACCGCGTCGGTGCCCAACGTGCGGGCGTAGGCCGAGGTTTCGATGAACGGGTCACGGATCAGCGTGCCGTCGGGCTGACGCTCTGCCAGCTCGACGACGATGCCGCGCTCGGTGCCACAGTCGCGCTCGCGGACGATGACGTCCTGCGACACGTCGACCAGACGACGGGTCAGGTAACCCGAGTCGGCGGTACGCAACGCGGTGTCCGCCAACCCCTTCCGCGCGCCGTGGGTGTTGATGAAGTACTCCAACACCGTCAGGCCTTCACGGAACGACGACTTGATCGGCCGCGGGATGAACTCACCCTTCGGGTTGGTCACCAGACCCTTCATGCCGGCCAGCGTCCGGGTCTGGGTGAAGTTACCGGTGGCACCGGAGTCGACGATCGTGATGATCGGGTTGTTGGGCGGGTAGTGCTCCCGCAGCGCCTCACCCACCTCGTCGGTCGCTTCCTTCCAGATTTCCACCAGCGCCTCGTTGCGCTCGCCGTGGTTCAAAGCACCACGCTGGAACTGCTTTTCGACCTTGTCGGCGCGCTCCTCGTAAGCGTCGAGGATCTCCTGCTTGCCCGGCGGCACCAGCACGTCAGCCATCGACACGGTGACACCCGAGCGAGTGGCCCAGTGGAAACCGGCGTCCTTGAGCTTGTCGACGGTCTGGGCGACCACGATCATCGGGTAGCGCTCGGCGAGGTCGTTGATGATCGCCGCCTGCACCTTCTTGTGCATCTGCTTGTTGACGAACGGGTACCCGACCGGCAGCAGCTCGTTGAACAGCACCCGGCCCAGCGTGGTGTCGGCAATCCAGGAATCGCCTGGCTGCCAACCATTTTGGCCGAACAGCTCAGTCTCCTGCTCGACCGCGGGACGCAGCTGGGTCAGCCGCACCTTGATCTTGGCGCGCACACTCAACGCACCGCGGTCCATCGCCATGATCGCTTCGGCCGGCGAGGCGTACACCCCCGACTCCGGACGGTCCTTGGCGGCGGGCCGGTATTCGCCGGTGTCGCCGGGGATCTCGGTGGTCAGGAAGTACAGCCCGGTCACCATGTCCAGTCGCGGCATGGCCAGCGGACGACCGGATGCCGGCGACAGGATGTTGTTGCTCGACAGCATCAGGATGCGGGCCTCGGCCTGTGCCTCGGCACTCAGCGGCAGGTGGACGGCCATCTGGTCACCGTCGAAGTCGGCGTTGAAGGCCTCACACACCAACGGGTGCAGCTGAATGGCCTTGCCTTCCACCAGCATCGGCTCGAAGGCCTGAATGCCCAGCCGGTGCAGGGTCGGTGCGCGGTTCAGCAGGACCGGGTGCTCGGCGATGACCTCTTCGAGAACATCCCACACCTGCGGACGCTGACGCTCCACCATCCGCTTGGCGCTCTTGATGTTCTGCGCGTGGTTCAGGTCGACGAGCCGCTTCATCACGAACGGCTTGAACAGCTCGAGTGCCATCAGCTTGGGCAGACCGCACTGGTGCAGCTTGAGCTGCGGGCCGACCACG
This sequence comes from Mycobacterium sp., assembly GCA_035642315.1. GTDB lineage: Bacteria > Actinomycetota > Actinomycetes > Mycobacteriales > Mycobacteriaceae > Mycobacterium. The sequence goes on along the minus strand of DASQSQ010000496.1, from coordinate 1,164 downwards.
ATGACCGAACGGCCCGAGTAGTCGACACGCTTACCGAGTAGGTTCTGCCGGAACCGGCCCTGCTTGCCTTTGAGCAGATCGGACAGCGACTTCAGCGGACGGTTGCCCGGACCGGTGACCGGACGGCCGCGACGGCCGTTGTCGAACAGCGCGTCGACGGACTCCTGCAGCATCCGCTTCTCGTTGTTGACGATGATCTCGGGCGCGCCGAGGTCGATCAGCCTCTTGAGCCGGTTGTTGCGGTTGATCACCCGGCGGTACAGGTCGTTGAGGTCGCTGGTGGCGAACCGGCCACCGTCGAGCTGCACCATCGGACGCAGTTCCGGCGGGATCACCGGGACGGCGTCGAGCACCATTCCCATCGGCGAGTTGGACGACTGCTGGAACGCCGCGACCACCTTGAGCCGCTTCAGGGCGCGAAGCTTCTTCTGCCCCTTGCCGTTTCGGATGACGTCACGCAGCGTCTCGGCCTCGGCCTCGATGTCGAAGTTCTCGATGAGCTTCTGAATCGACTCCGCGCCCATGGCGCCGGTGAAGTACTCGCCGTAGCGGTCGATGAGTTCCCGGTAGAGGTTCTCGTCGACGATCAGCTGCTTGGGAGCCAGCTTGGTGAAGGTGGTCCAGATTTCGTCGAGCCGGTCCAGCTCGCGCTGTGCCCGGTCGCGGAGCTGGCGCATCTCACGCTCGCCGCCGTCGCGAACCTTGCGCCGCGCATCGGCTTTCGCGCCCTCGGCCTCCAGCTCGGCCAGGTCGGCCTCCAGCTTCTGCGCGCGTGCCTCCAGGTCGGCGTCACGTTGGTCCTCGACCGCTTTGCGCTCGACAACCATCTCGGCCTCGAGCGTGGACAGCTCGTTGTGGCGCATCTCGTCGTCGACGGCAGTGATGACGTACGCGGCGAAGTAGATGATCTTCTCGAGATCCTTCGGCGCCAGGTCCAGCAAGTAGCCCAAACGTGAAGGCACGCCCTTGAAGTACCAGATGTGCGTGACCGGCGCGGCCAGCTCGATGTGGCCCATCCGCTCGCGACGCACCTTGGCACGGGTCACCTCGACGCCACAGCGCTCACAGATGATGCCCTTGAAGCGCACCCGCTTGTACTTGCCGCAGTAGCACTCCCAGTCGCGAGTGGGTCCGAAGATCTTCTCGCAGAACAGGCCGTCCTTC
>DASQSQ010000495.1:0-8659 GCA_035642315.1 Mycobacterium sp. | reverse complement strand
GTTTGCAGCCGTCGCAGCGACTCTTCGACCGCGGTGATGATCCAGCGCCGCGAAGTGCCTTGGTGATTGGGATCAGCACTCATCGGGCGACTGAACTTGGTTGCGAGAACAACATCGTCGCGCCGGCCCTTCAGCGCCTTGCCCACGACCACCTCGGACGCGCCGTGAGGAGGTATCGAGTACGCGTCGGCGGTGTCGACGAGGTTCATTCCGGCGTCGAGGGCCTTGTGGATAATTCGGATCGAGTCGTCATGGTCTGGGTTGCCGATGGACGCGCCCAGCATCAACGTGCCCAATGCGTAAGGGCTCACCCTGATACCGGTTCGACCGAGGGTGCGGTAGCGCATGCGTTCTCTCCTCTGGGCGTTAGCCAATGACGGAAACGATCCGGATACAGTATTCTCAAAAGCGGAACGCTCTTCCGGAACTATACGGAAAGATATTCCGAAAGACAACAGCTATGCGGAATACGACTCCGGAACGCACGTCGCGGAGTGAGGAAAGACGCCAATGGATTCGACCGACACCGGATTGCCAGGCTCAGCGGAAACTGGTGCAGCACAAGCCCAAACGCGTAGAAAGCGGGTGGATGCGCAGCGCAATCTCGGCGCCCTGCTGGAGGCCGCCAAGACCATCTTCGCAACCTCGGGAGTTGACGCACCGGCCAAGGAGATCACCGACTTGGCCGGCGTCGGAGTCGGAACCCTCTATCGGCACTTCCCGCGGCGCTCGGATCTGGTCGCGGCGGTCTTACAGCGCGAGGTCGACGCATGCGCGGATGCTGGCGCGGCGCTGAGCGCCGAATTTGAGCCGAGGACGGCGCTCGTCAAGTGGATTCAACGGTTGACCGAGTTCGTCGGGACCAAGCGGGGACTCGCGGCGGCCCTGCATTCGGGCGATCCGGCATTCGACGCGCTACCGGGCTACTTCAGGCAGCGAGTCGAACCCGTCGTCACCGCGCTGCTGGCCGCCGCAATCGCCACCGGCGAGATCCGTTCCGACGTCACGGCGCACGACCTTATGAATGCGGTCGTTTTGTTGTGTCAGCCCGTGCACAGCGAGGAGTTCTCCTTCAACCAACGCATGGTCGCGATGTTCATCGACGGACTGCGGCCCAGCGAAACCCCGCGCCCTGCCCCGTCGCGCCGATCTGCTGGAAAACGCTAACCGAGCACAAAGTCGGCGACAATCGCGGCCATGTCGTCGATGGCATTGCGCGGTATGACCTCGAATCCGTGGGTGCTCAGCGTCGGCAGGCACAGCAGCCCGGCGCGTGGCGTCAGCCCACTGGCCTTGGAATGAGAGGCGTCGGACATGAACGCACCCAGCGTTGCCGCCTGGGGTGCCAACCCGCGCGCGGTGGCGATCTGCATCAGCCGATCGGCGACATCCTTGTCGTAGGCGCACAGCGCGTCGCTGTAGCCGACGATGGGACCGCCGGTGACGGTGGTCGCGTACTCCCGCTCGGTGGGGCCGACGTCCAGGGCCAGCGTGAGCGTGCCCGGCAAGCTGGCGCTCGCATACGAGCCGCCGATCCCGCCGACCTCTTCGTTGGTGGTGAACGCCAGGTAGACGTCGTCGGTGGGTCGTTTCCCGTGCTCATGCAGGAGTCGTGCCGCGCGCAACAGGGCGGTCACCGCGGCGCGGTCGTCAAGAAAGTAGGCGCCGACATAATTTCCGAACTCGACCAGATCTCTCTTGCTGCGGTCGACACATACCCGGGTGCCGGCATGCACGCCTGCGGCGGCCAAGTCTTCGGGGGTCCGACCGGTGAAGACGTACACGTGCTGCCAGTCCATCGCGCGATCGCCCTGATCGGGTTTGGTTTCCCAGATCCGCGGGCTCTCCTGCGTGGTGTGTTCGGAGCCGAGCGTGAGCACCGCGGTGAGCGTCTGGTGCTCGCCGAGCACCGCGACTGGACCGAGCCCGAAGTTGCCCGGGTACATGATTCCGAGCTGGGTCAGGTGCAGCGTGCCGTCGGGTTCGACGCGCTTGACCAGCATCGTCAGTTCGTCCATGTGTGCTGTGACCCGGGTCCCGGCACTGGGCCCGCACGTCAATCGGTGACGATGATTGTGGGCCGTGACCTCGTCCCCGGCATCGGGCGTGGCAGCGACGTAGCCGATCAAGTTGCCGGCGTCGTCGGTCCACATGTCATCGACGAAGGGTTCCAGCTCGCGGGCGCACACGGCCCGCACCGCCTCTTCCTGCCCGCACGGCCCGTAGGTCCACAGGAGTTCTTGCAATAGGTCGTCGGTGGAGCCGTCGTTGCGCTGTTGCGCCATCGGATCCCCTTCCCTCACTGACAACCGTATCCACGACGGACCCGCCCCAAACCGGGGCGGTTTGCGAGCCTGTTCCAAGTGGTAGCCGCAGGGGGTATCGCTGCGCGATGCTAGGGGCTACGCGGTTCGGTAAGGATTGAGAGGAGGACTGCAGTGAACGAAGAGCAACGCAACGTGATGGCATCAGGGCGTGGCTTCATCGCTGCGTTGGATCAAAGCGGTGGAAGCACTCCAAAAGCCTTGAAGCTATACGGAATTTCGGAGGACGCGTACCACAACGACGAGCAGATGTTCGATCTCATCCACGAGATGCGCGAGCGCCTCATGTCGGCTCCGAGCTTCACCGGCGACAAAATACTGGCAGCCATTCTTTTCGAGCAGACGATGGACCGAGCCATCAACGGCGAAGACACCGCGGCGTTCCTGTGGAAGCAGAAGCACATCGTGCCGTTTGTGAAGGTCGACCAGGGACTTGCCGACGCTGAAAACGGTGTGCAGCTGATGAAGCCGATGACCAAGCTCGACTCCTTACTGGACCGGGCCGTCGACAAGGGCATTTTCGGCACCAAGATGCGCTCGTTCATCCAGGAGCCGAACAAGGACGGGATCAGCGCCATCGTCGACCAGCAGTTCGACTATGCGCACACAATTGCGGAGCGCGGCCTCATGCCGATCATCGAGCCCGAGGTGAGCATCAAAAGCCCCGATAAGCCCAAAGCGGACAGGCTGCTGGTGGAGAAGCTGAAAAGCAAGCTCGACGAGCTGTCCGACGACGGGCGGGTCATGCTGAAGCTGACCCTGCCGGATGAGAACGACCTGTATGCGCCGCTGATCGAGCATCCCCGCGTCCTGCGGGTGGTCGCCTTGTCCGGCGGCTACAGCCTCGCGGAAAGCTGCTTGATCCTGGCCCGCAACCATCGTCTCATCGCGAGCTTCTCCCGGGCATTGACCGAGGGGCTGACGATCGACCAGACCGATGCGGAATTCGACGAGAAGCTGAAATCGAATATCGACGAGATCTACGCCGCCTCGCTGACATAACCGGTAACCCGCCTGAACGAGCGAGCAGTTAGCGGACCCCATCGGCGACGGTCAAGCGTGGGCGCGCCGCCAGCAAGAAGCCTTCCCCGAGCCGGGGCACCGATACCCCGTCAGGTCTGCCCGCCCATCGCTTTCATGTGCCCTTAGTCCGCGGCGGGCGCAAGGAAACAGCCATCGAAATGACCGTTCTCGATCCCGACGTTCTGCATGAACGAGTGGGCGACCACTGGACCGACTAGTCGAAAACCCGCTTGCCGCAACGTTATAGAAAGCCGTCGGGACTCCGGGCTGGCCATCCGGCCGTCGGCCCAGCTCCGTAGTCGATGGTGCTGACGCGGTTGATGCCGCCATGCCAGTCGCGACAACGAGCATTCCGACATGACACGAGCGTTGTGTAGCGTGGCTTCGATCTTTCGCCGATTGCGAATGATCGAGGTATCGGCCATCAATCGTTCGATGTCGTCGGAGTTCATCGCGGCGACGGCCGCGGGTTTGAATCCGTGAAACGCTCTGCGCAGGTTGTCTCGCTTGTCGAAGACAAGCGCCCATGACAGTCCATTCTCGAAGTACGTCAGCACAAGTGCCTCGAACAGCGCGGCCTGGTCGTGTGTGGGCTTTCCCCATTCCAGGTCGTGGTAGGCGATCAGATCGCGACCCGTCTCGGTAGCCCAACGGCAGCGAGTGACACCGTCGGCGGCGCGTACCACCGTGGGTAGTTGCGGCGACATGCCGACCCCAGCCATCGCCTTCACGCTACGGCCCTATTCAGCTGTTGCCGTTGAGCTTTCGTCATCCCGCCTGAGGATTCTCCAGGACTAGCGCGATGCCCTGTCCCGAGCCGATGCACACACCGATTACCCCGTACCGCGCGTTGCGTTCGTGCAGTTCGGTCGCCAGGGTCAAGACGTACCGGGTGCCCGAGGCGCCGAACGGGTGCCCGCTGGCGACCGCTCCCCCATTGGGGTTGAGTTTGTCGTCGGGGACGGTGAAGCCATCCAGCTGGTTGGATAGTTCACGCAGTACTCCCAGCGCCTGGGCGCTGAATGCCTCGTGCACTTCCCAGACGTCGACCTGCTCGGGCGTGAGTCCGGCGCGCTTGAGCGCCAACGGAATCGCCCACGCCGGCGCAAGCCCCATGATCAGTGGGTCGAGTGCATAGACCGCTGACGAAACCACCCTGGCCAGCGGCGTGACACCGAGTTCGGCTGCCTTCTGCCCCGATGTGATCACGACCGCGCTGGCTCCGTCGGTGAGCGGGGATGAGTTGCCGGCGGTCATCTGAGTGGTGCCGGGCTGGGCCGGCAAAGCGGCCAGCTGTTCAGCGGTGGTGTCGTCGCGAATGAACTCGTCGTGCTCGAATACTCGCGCCGGTGTCCGCTTGGTTGCCGGGATCGACACGGGCATAGTCTCTTTGGCCAGCCGGCCTGAATCACGAGCCGCCGCGGCATGTTTTTGGGACCGCAGCGCGAATGCATCGATCTCTTCGCGTGTCATGTGGTAACGGTCGGCCACGTTTTGCGCTGTCTCGATCATCGAGATGTACGCGTTGCGGGCCAACAAGACCGGGTTTGGTGGGCCGCCCGCACCGGCCCACATGGTATCGAGCAGGAAAACCGGACCGCGGGGGGAGAACGGTGCATCCCCCTTCATGATGGCCCAGCCCGATCGGGACATCGACTCGACCCCGCAGGCGATGCCGGCATTCAACTCGCCGGCCATGATCGCATGGCTGATCGCCACCGTCGCGCTCACCGACGAACCGCAGAACCGGTTGATCGTGGCCGCGGCGACACTGTCGGGGAAGCCCGCGGCCAGTGCGGCCCATCGGGCGACGTCGCCCATGCCTTCGTGGGCGACGTTGACGCAGCCCGCACTGATGTCTTCAATCTGGTCCAGGGCTACTCCGACGTGCTCACAGGCACCTCGCATCGTCATCCCCAGCAGATCATCGAGCCGTAAATGCGACAGCGACCCCCCGTAGCGCGCGAACGGTGTGCGTGTCCCACCGAGAACGAATGCATCAGTCATTTCTGTCACGTGTCCGAAGGTACCTCGGCGAATCCGGGCACCCCCCCGTCGGCGACGGAATTGAACCGGATCCGAGTTTCATGCTCGTTGATCTCCTGGATTACGCTTTCCGGAAGCGCGGAAACATCGAAGTTCTCCCTGATGCGCGAGGGCGTAACAGATCCCGTGAGAACCGCGGTTCCGCGCTGAACGCCCCAGGCCAAAAGCACTTGCGCGGGCGTCTTTTCAAAACGCTGAGCGATCGAGACGATGAGCGGGTCGTCGAGCAGCCGTGGTTCCAGCGCGTGTCCCAGCGACGCGAATGCCAACAGGACGATCCCGTGTGCCTTGCACAATTCATGGAGTTCCCATTGCGGGTGATACGGGTGCGACTCGACCTCGATAACCGCCGGCTTGATTCGGGCGGTCTCGATGATCTCCCCGGCACGGTCAGCCTCGATGTCGGACAGGCCTACGGCTCCTGAAAGTCCTTCATCGACAAGGCCTTCCATCGCGGCCCAGGTTTCCTCCAGGGTGACTCCGTCGTCGTAGATGACCTCGCCATTCGGATGGCGAGGATCTTGGTCGTCGCCGGGCTGAAACGCGAACGGGGTGTGCACCAGATACAGATCGACGGTATCTAGCCTGAGGCGGTCCAGGCTGGCCTGCAGCGCGGGCTTGACCCGTTCGGGTCGATGGTTGTTGTTCCACAGCTTTGTGGTGACGAACAGGTCCTCGCGGCGGACGGTCCCGGCAGCAAACAAATCCTTGAGCGCATCGCCGACCAGTGCTTCGTTGCGGTACCGCTCGGCGGCGTCGAGGTGGCGGAACCCCACCTCGACCGCCGTCGTGACGGCACTGTGCGTCTTCTTGTTATCGGACAGCGAGGTCCCGAACCCGAGCGCCGGGATCGCCCCGGTGCCGTTGTTCAGAGCAAATCTGCGCTTACGTAGATCGTCGTTCGGTGCCATGGCTTTTCGCCTCACTCATTCATAGGGCCGATGCGTAGACGGCATCGGCGGGGATTGACGCGACTCCAAGTTCGGCCGCGACCGCGTCGACCGCGTGCCGAGCGACGTCCAGATCCACCCGGCCGTCGGAGGTGTAGTAGGGCTGGATGTAGCGCTCGTAGTAGCGCTTCACCTCCTGATGAGTCATCCGATTCAGAAACGACGCGATGTATTTGACGGCCAAATCGGGTTGGTCCGCCATCGTTTTCAGCGCGTGCTGGTTGGCCCGCACCAGCGCCTGCACCGCCGGACTGTCGATCGGGTTGCGGGTCGGGTCAACGGCGATTCCTACGGTAGGAATCTGAAAGTGATCTCCCACCCAGGCCAGCACGTGGAAGCCTGCCTCCGCCGCGACCTGTTCGGGTCCAATGGTGCTACCGACGTAGGCGGCGTCGATGGACCCGTCGTGGAGGTGCCTTAGGTCCATTTGGTAGTCGCCCGGGTGCCGGACTACGCATTGCAGGTCGCGGTCCGGGTCCAGACCGTGCTGGCGCAGCACTATTCGTGCGAAGCATCCGGGCGGGTTGTCTGGCGCATGCACGGCGAGCCGGCGCCCACGAAGGTCCGCCATCGACGTCACGTTGGCGTTGCCGAGGAACCAGAACAATGGCCGATCGGTGTTCATGCTGAGCACGCTCCATTCGAAGCCGTCAGTCAGCCGCGATAGCACCGCCCGGCCGAGCCCGATCGTCGCACAGGTGCGTACGCGCGTGATGTCCCAACGGGTTCCATCCCGCAGCGCGACGTGGACGCCCTCGTCTTCGAAGTAGCCCTCCTGATCGGCCACGTAGGCGATCAGCTCCTCGTGGATACCGCGGCCAACATAGGCCAGGTCGATCGTGTGCATGGCTCGAAGTCCTTCCGTCGGTTCGCGACCCGCCGCAGTCAATCCATCGTCAGGCCGCCGTCGAGCGGGAAATAGTGGCCGGTGGTGAAGCCGGAATCCTCACTCGCCAAGAACGCCAAGGTCTTGGCCACCTCGTCGGGCGTGACGAGTCGTCCCATCGGTGCGGCCGCACCGAGCTCACGCAATTTCTCCGGTGTCAGCTTCTTGTTCATTGACGTTCCCTGCACCGTCGCCGGTGCGACGAGGTTGGCGGTGATTCCATTCGGCGCCAACTCGAGTGCGATGTAGCGGGCAAACTGATTCATGGCCGCCTTGGGGACGCCGAGGTTGATCATGCCATTGCGCGGATGCCGCGATGGCTCAGCGGTGAGATAGAGCAGACGACCATAGCCGCGCGAAATCATACCCGGCACAACAGCTTTGGTGAGCAGGAAGGTGGCGTGCAGCTCTCGGTCCAGCTTCCCCCCGAGCTGTTCCCAGGTCAGATCGGCGAACGAGGTGATGTCATACGGGATCAACGCGTTGTGCACGAGCACGTCGACTCGCCCCCACCGCTCTTCGGTGCCGCCGACCATCGCTGAGACATCGTCGGGCACGGTGACGTCGGCTCGAGTACCCACCGCCTCACCCCCAGCCGCGGTAATGGCCTCGACCACCTTCGCAGCCTCCTCGGCGCTCGAGTGGTAGTTGACGACCACCCGAAACCCGCGTTCGGCAAGAACCCGTGCGGTCGCGGCACCGATTCCGCGGCTGGCTCCTGTGATGATCGCGACTTGTGACATCAGTACTGGCCTCCGTGTGCCGGGAAGAGCTCTTTAGACCAGTGCTCAACGCTCGCGGATTGGGCGGTCCTTCGCGCCAGTCAAAGTCACTGGCCGGGCCGGGCGGGTTCGCCCATGCAGCATTTCAAGATCGTACGGCCAGACGCGTTTCCGGTACAGACCTCGACCGAAGATTTAACCCTCCCGACCTGCGCGAACAGTGGCCAGAGCGGTTGACGGCCGCAAGCCGAGGCCCGGGTGCCGACTCGACGAGGTAGCGTTTCGACGAGTCTCGGGTAGTTCGACGGTGGAGCGAAGGAGCGCAGTAGTGGATTCGGCTTTATTTGGCCTACTGACCATAGTCACCCTTGCGCTGGCGTTGGTGTTCGGTGCCTTTGCGGCTGTACACGTGAAGCGGCTGGGAGACCGAACGCCGGCTCCAATAAGCGAAGAAATTTGGAGCGCTACAGCGGTTCTAAAAAAGGTACGCAAACGCGAACCCATGTCGAAGGATGAGCTGGATTATGCGAAGCAAATCGTTGCCGACCGTAGCTCCCCGATGGCACTCTGCATCCCCGGCACCTTGTTCATGCTGGGCTGCTTTTTTGTATTTGGCAGTCTTTACACCTTGCATGGAGCCACGCCCTCCGAGCGGACATTCCTCGGGGTGATCCCCATGTTGACCTCGATGAACCTCGCCGTTCGGCT
>DASQSQ010000494.1:0-3351 GCA_035642315.1 Mycobacterium sp. | reverse complement strand
TCGGCGAGTTATAGGCGGCGCCGTCCTTGAAGGGCGCATTGGGCGACAGGGTGCGCCAGCCCCAGATCATGCCGACGGTGATGGCGGTGCCGCTGTTGTCCCAGGCCCGCATGTCCTGCATCGTCGAATCGAGCGTCTCCTGATCGCTGGTCAAGCGCACCAGCGGTGTCGGACAGGAGAGGTTGGGGCCGTAGGAGCTGTTGGTTGCGGTGATGACATTGCCAAGGATCTGGTCATAGACAACCGAGGTGCCCGAGCTGGGGATCCACCAGGTGTTGTTGCTGGCGCTGTACGAGCTGCTGCCGCCGTTCGTCCAGTAGAACGCCCACCAGGGATTCTTCATCGACGAAGTGGTCCAGCCGCCGCCGATCTCGTTGATATCGGGCCCATTGCCCGTGCTGTCCTCGCCGGACCAGGTCGGCTCAACGACGCAGCCCTTCCAGTTCGTAGTCGTCGGGTTATTGCTCGTGTCGTAAACCACCGGATGATAGATGGTCAGTTGCACCGGGCTGCTGGCGCTGCCCGCGCTCTGACTCGGGTTTTCGCCCTGGCACAGCGTGAGCGTGTTGTTGGTGAGGTTTACCGACGCCCCTTGTGCCGGCGCGTAGTAGACGCCACTCGCATTTGCAAAGCCGAGGCCGGTGCCCACCGAGACCACGCTCTGGCTCGCCGTAAGCCCCAGCGTGCTCAGCGGCGGGTAGACGACGGTCACAACGTTGCTCGAAGTCGACCAATACCCGACGATGCCGCTGATCGTGAGGCTATCGCCGCTCCTGGTACTGGTGGCGTTGCTGCTCAGCGTTATTTGCGATCCGCTGACGCTCGCGACGGTGGTGCCGCTCCGAATGCCGCTACCGGTCACGGTCATGCCGGGATAGACCTTGCCGGTGATGCTCGGCGAGAGGTTCGTGACCGTCTTGCTGTTTTGAGTCGTGTTGCCGGTATAGCTGGCCGAAGGCGGGGGGAACTCCGTGCTCGGACTGTAGATGGTATTGCCGGTGTCGGTGGTGAAACCGCCGTAGCAATCGGTGGCGATGTCGGTGCAGCTGGTGCCGCCGCCGCACAGCGCGCCGCCTACATTGACCGAAGTGACATAAGGCACCACCGAGATCTTCAGCTTCGTCGGATCAGTGCTGTCGGAAAATAGCGTATCGACGATCGACTGCGCATCCGTTTTCAAGGCCGTTATGTGGGCCGGCGTATTGCACGGCGAACCGCCCGCGCCGCTGCCATCGCCGCACATCATCGAGCCGGTGTTGTCAAGCACCAGCGCCAGCTCCAAGGCATTCGTGCCCTTGCTGACCTGGTTGCTCGCCGAGACCGGGAACTGATTGACGCTGATGAGCCGCAGGAACGTCGTCGGCAGTTGCACCGAGGCGGTGACATTGATCACCGGCTGAGTCGGGTCGGTCATGGTGACGCTGAGATCCTGCGTCTGCCTCAGCATCGGATAGTTGGAGTCGAAATAGCTCTGCAGCCGCGTCTGCAGCTGAGCCGCAGTCAGGCCTTGGCTCGAGGCAACGGCGAGCGCCGCGGAATCGAGCGCCGCCTCGAGCTGCAGGCGGACCAGGTAGGCGCGCCCGACATCGACCGCAATGCCGGCGCCGACGATGACCGGAATGGCGGCGAGCGCAAAGATCATCGCGATATTGCCGTCGCGGCCCCGGACCAAATGCCGGAGACGGTCGGCGATGGCGACCTTGAACGAGCTAAGCATGGCTGGCTCCTCGAATGTTCCGGCGGCTCATGGGCAAGCGTTGTTGGTGTTGAGGTAGCTCGGAATGCAGGCGACGTAGCGCGGGCGGTCATACGACGTCTGCGAGAGCGTGTAGGTCGAGGACAGCAGGTAGCTGAGGGGCGAGCTGTAGACGTAGCGGGCGTGGACGACGATGACGCTGTCCTGCGTGCCGTTGGCACCGAGATTGGCGGGAACGGAAGTGAGGGTGATGGGCGCCGCGCCGTTCCACTCCTTGTGCCAGTCGATGACCGCCGCGCCGCTACTATAGGTCACGCTGGCGTAAGCGATCTGCAGGTTTGCCGTCGGCAGCGGCGTCATCACTTCTGTCGCCGCGCTGTCGAAGTTGCTGAAATCCGAATTCTGCAGGACATAACCGAGCTTGGTCTGGGCGGTGAGATCGGCGGCCGTCTGCGTCGCATCGTTCAGTTTGACCTCGGCCAGGAGCAGGTTGCTCAGCTCGTAGCAGCCGAAGAAGAGCGTGAGCAGCACCGGCAGCAGCAGCGCGAATTCGACCGACACTGCGCCGGCGAGGTCGCGGCCGAGGTTTCTCGGCAAGGAGAGCAGCGCTCGCGTCTTCATTGGTAGGGCTCGTTCTGAAAGACCACCGTCGACATCAGGTTCGTGGTGTAGGACGCGGCAGGCGTGCTGTAGTGCGTGCCGACGCCGAGCCAGCAACTGCCGGTGGTGAGGCACTGGCCGACCCACGGCACGATATAGGGCCGGGCATAGCTGACACGCACGCCGACGACCTCGCCGGCATTGCCGGTATTGAAGGGGCACGGCGTGCCACCATTGACCGGCGGCTCGTTGGCGCTCTCCGTGCACTTTGGGAAGGTTATGTTGGCGAAACCGTTGGGAAAGGCCTGCACCTCTATGAGCACGCCGCTGCAGTTCGGCAGCACGCTCGCGATCTGGCTGCACAGCGCGGTCTGAAAGGCGGTGAAAGGGTTGGCGCTGGTCTGCACCTGCCCGGTCCGGATCATTCGCGCGGCGGTGCGCGTCGCCCCGTCCAGCACGAACTGGGTGAGCATCATGAGGCCCATCTCGATGATCGCGAGCAGCAGCAAGATGAACATCGGTCCGACGATCGCGAACTCGACAACCGTGGCGCCGCGGTCATCCCGGACAAGGCGGCGGAACATGCGCATCGACTGGCCCTTCCCGCAGCGGCCGCACCGGCCGCCGCAGCTGAACGACAGAGAGATACGTCCTATGAGTATTCGCACCCCGCCCCCCGAGCAAGGAAAGTCGCCGCGGAAATTAACTAAATACCTGGCGAGAAAGCGACGAGGACGAAGCCATTACTTGGCCTTCTCAAGAAATTCCGGTGAATTTGCCGGCATCGCGGAAAGCCGCGGCTCCGCCCGGCCGACCGCAGCACGCCGCCGCGCTTGCGGGACACGATCCCGCCGCCGATCAGCGGCGGACCGGCGCGGAGCGTTTGTCTCGTGAAGCGGGGCGAGGCAACCGCGCAACGGCCCGCCCCAGAAGCATCGGGAGACCCTCATGGCGTTCAAGGTCCAAGTCGGCCCGGAGCAGATCTCCATTCACCACGGCCAGACGGTTCTGATCAGCGAGACCGACGGGCAGAACCACTGGCCCAGCGACAAGGG
>DASQSQ010000493.1:0-4395 GCA_035642315.1 Mycobacterium sp. | reverse complement strand
CCGAAGTCGTCGACTTGATCGGCACCCTGGCCAAGTCGGGCACCGCCGAACTACGTCAACAGTTACGCGAAGCCAAGAACGCGGCGGTTTCCGAGGAACTGATCGGTCAGTTCGGTATCGGCTTCTATTCCACCTTCATGGCGGCCGACAAGGTCGAGCTGCTCACGCGCAAGGCCGGCGAGAGCCAGGCCACCAAGTGGGAGTCGAGCGGCGACGGCACCTACACAATTGCCTCGGTCGAGGGCGCACCGCAGGGCACGTCGGTCACCCTGCACCTCAAGCCCGAAGACAAAGAGGACGCACTCCACGACTACACCTCGGAGTGGAAGATCAGGACGCTGGTGAAGAAGTACTCCGACTTCATCGCCTGGCCCATCCGGATGGAGGTCGAGACCAGGACGCCTGCGTCGGAAGACGGCGGAGAAGAGACCGTCACCATCGAGACCGCGACGCTCAACTCGATGAAGGCGCTGTGGGCCAGGCCCAAAGACGAGGTCTCCGACGAGGAGTACAAGGAGTTCTACAAGCACATCGCCCACGCCTGGGACGAGCCGCTCGAGGTCATCTCAATGAAGGCCGAAGGCACCTTCGAATATCAGGCGTTGCTCTTCATCCCGTCCCACGCACCGTTCGACCTGTACGAACCGGGCGCCGACATCGGCGTCCAGTTGTACGTCAAGCGCGTCTTCATCATGGGCGATTGCGACGAGCTCATGCCCAGGTATCTGCGCTTCATCAAGGGCGTCGTCGACGCACAGGACCTGTCGCTCAACGTTTCCCGCGAGATCCTGCAACAGGATCGTCAGATCAACGCGATCCGGCGTCGATTGACCAAGAAGGTCCTTTCGACGATCAAGGAGCTGCAGTCCGAGCGGCCTGAGGACTACCGCACGTTCTGGGGCCAGTTCGGCAAGGTCCTCAAAGAAGGCCTGATGCGGGACATCGACAACCAGGAGACGTTGCTGCAAGTCTCCTCCTTCGCTTCGACGCACAGCGACGACGAGCACACCACCTTGACCGAGTACGTGGAACGGATGAAGGACGGCCAGCAGCAGATCTTCTACGCCACCGGTGAGTCACGTCAGCAGATCCTCAACTCACCGCACCTGGAAGCATTCAAGGCCAAGGGCTATGAAGTGCTGCTGCTCACCGACGCCGTCGACGAGATCTGGTTGGGCACAGTCACCGAGTTCGACGGCAAACCGCTCCAGTCGGTGGCGAAGGGCGAGGTGGACCTCGACACCGAGGAAGAAAAGACGGCCCACGAAGCCGAGCGCAAGGAGCGGGAAAAGGATTTCGCGGACCTGCTCAGCTGGCTGAAGGAAACCCTGAGCGAGCACGTCAAGGAAGTGCGGTTGTCCACCCGGCTGACCGAGTCGCCGGCCTGCCTGATCACCGACGCCTTCGGCATCACCCCGACGCTCGCCCGCATGTACCGGGCTTCCGGCCAAGATATCCCGGTCGAAAAGCGGACGTTGGAGCTCAACCCAGACCATCCGCTGGTCACCGGCCTGCAGCAGGCGCACAAAGACCGCGCCGACGATCCATCTGTCGCCGAGACCGCCGAATTACTCTACGGCACAGCGCTTCTCGCTGAAGGCGGTACGCCAGAAGACCCGGCACGGTTCGCCGAGTTGCTTGCTGATCGGTTAGCCCGCACCGTCTAGACACGGCTAGTTGCCGTGCCGCACCTGACTGAACGGCACACCACGGTCGGCGGCGTACTCGCGGGGGAAGTTCAGCACCCGCTCGCCAATGACGTTGCGGGCCAACTCGCTGGTGCCGCCGCCAATGCAGACCGTTTGCCGGGACAGGTAGCGCAGGCCGGTCTCCAGGCCCTCCCCCTCTGCACCCACAACCCCGGCCGTGCCGGTGATTGCCAGCCCGGCGTCCATCTCCAAAGTGACCGTCTCGGCATGGAAAAGCCGCAGCAGGGTTCCGGCAGCAGGCGGCAGGGTGCCGTCGCGGACGCTGCGGAAGACGTGATCGCCTAGCTGGTCGCTGACCGCCCGGTGCACCAACGCCCGTCCGGCGATCTGTTGCACCCGCTCGTTGTCGGCCTGCCCTACCTTCTCGGCCAGCCGCGCATAGTTCACCGGCGTCGTCCGGCCGCCCTCACTGCCGCTGCCGCTGGCGAATTCCGAACTCCCGCCTACCGCGCGGCGCTCGTGGTAGAGCTGGCGTGAGGCCACCGTCCAGCCGTCGTTCACCTCGCCGACGACAGCGTCATCACCCACGTCGACACCGTCGAGGAACTCCTCGCAGAACTCGGTTGACCCGTTCAGCTGAGTGATGCGCCGCAACGTGATTCCGGGATGTTTGATCGGCACCAAGAACATGGTCAGGCCGTCGTGCTTGGGCACGTCCCAATTGGTACGGGCCAGGCAGAGGCCGTAGTCGGCGGCGAATGCGCTGGTGCTCCACGTCTTTGCGCCGTTGATCACCCAGCGGTCCCCATCCCGCTCGGCGCGGGTGATCACCCCGGCGAGATCCGATCCGCCGCTGGGCTCGGACAACAGCTGAACCAGTACCTCGTCGCCCCGCAACGCCGCACCGATGCGCTGGCGTTTCTGTTCCTCGCTACCGGTGTCGAGCAGCGTCGCGCAGCAGATGGTGAAGGTCGGCGTGTTGAGAATCAGCGGCATCTCGTAGCTGAGGCTCTCCTCGTTGAACACCCTCTGGTATTCGTAGTCCAAACCCAGCCCGCCGTACTCGCGGGGAAAGCAGATTCCGGCGAATCCGCCTTCATACAGCCGCTTTTGGAGTTCACGGGCCCGCTGCCAGCAGCGGTCCTCGTCGCGGTGGGCGGCCGGCGGATGTGCCGGATCGATCGGCGGCATGTTGTCGGCCAGCCAGGCGCGTGCCCGCGCGCGAAACTCGTCAATGGATTCCACGTCGGTGGATGCCAGCTCGGCCTTGGTCATCAAGCGGACCTCGGGGCCGAGTTTCCCGCCTCCTGCCACTGGTACACCCGCAGGTTGTGCTCTTCGGGCGTGCCGAACATGGACCGGTACAACGCAACTCGCCGCAAGTACACGTGCAGATCGTGTTCCCAGGTAACGCCGATCCCACCGTGCATCTGCACACAGCCTTGGACGATCTCCGTGGCCATTTCCCCGACATAGGACTTGGCGATGCTGGCCGACAGGCCGGCGTCGGGTGAACCGGTGGAGATCGCGGCCACCGCTGCGGCCGTCGTTGCCCGGCATGCCTCCAACCACATCTTCATATCCGCGAAGCGGTGCTTGAGTGCTTGGTAGGACGCCAGCGGGCGGCCGAAGGTGTGCCGGTCCAATGCCCAGGCGACGGTGAAGTCGAAAACCGTCTGCAAAATGCCGACCACTTCGGCGCACTGCAGCACTTGCGCGATTTGGCTTTGACGGTCAATGAGTCCGGCGGTCTCGGCGACGCTGCCGACGGCCGCACCGCTTTCGACGGCCACCCCGTCGAAACGGACTCGGGCGTACTGCTTGACCAGATCGATCGACTGCTGCGGCTCGACCTGCACCCCGGAAGCGTTGGTGGGCACCAGGAACTGGCGGACGCCGTCGTCGCTCCGCGCCACCACAAGCAGCAGGTCGCTCTGGGCGCCCGCCTCTACGCGGTCTTTGACGCCATCGATGCGATAGCCGGAGCCTGTCGCCGTGGCGGTCAACGACGGCTGATGAGGCGCCCAGGCCTGCCCCGGCTCGTAGACGGCCCAGGAGGCCACCGTTTCACCGGAGATCAACGACTCGATCGTGGCTGCGTGGGAGTCGTGCTCGGCGCAGCCCACCAGCGCGGCCAGCACCGTACTGACCGGATACAGCGGCCCCGGCGCCACCGTCTTTCCGAGTTGTTCGGCGACCATCGCCAGATCGGCGAAGGCATCGCCCGAGACGCTGCCACCACCGAGTTCCTCGGGGACGAGCAAAGCCGTCCAACCCAGCTCAGCGGCCCGCTGCCACCAGGTCTGGTCGAAGGAGATGCCCGCCGCGTGCAACTCCCGCACCTTGCTCAGCGGCACCTCTTTTTGGAGAAAAGCTTGGCTGGTGGAGGCGAAGAGTATCTTTTCGGGGGAATCGACGGCAGTCATGATGTTGGCTGGACCTTCCCGTCCGATTCGATCCCAGTCGGGGTTCACTGGTGCCTTCGATGGTAGCAATGAGCAATACAGTAAGAGATACCGGAGTTCAGTCGATAATGACGTCGAGAAGCTGTGGCCGCCGTGGCTGACGCGGACAAGCAGCCGCAAGATTCCGCCAAGGCGAAGGCGGACGCGCTGGCGTTGGCCGAGCAAGCCGAGGCCGAGGCCGCTGAGGCCGAAGCGCTGGCTGCGGCGGCGCGCGCCCGCGCCCGCGCCATCAAGTTGCGGCGTGAGGCGCAGGCGCAGGCCGAGGAGGAGGCCGAAGAGAC
>DASQSQ010000492.1:0-2377 GCA_035642315.1 Mycobacterium sp. | reverse complement strand
CGAAAAACGGCTTGCCGTCGTGCTCGGCGTAGTGCTGACGGGCCAGCTCGTCGCTGATGACGCGCATTTCCAGCGCTGCCACGGCCAGGCCTTTACGTTCGATCCGGCCGATGATCTCGCCGATCAGGCGTCGCTCGACGCCATCGGGCTTGATCAACAGGAGAGTCCGGTCAGTCATCAGCGCCGCTCCTCCTCATCGCTTCGGCTCCCTCGCCGCTTCGCGGCTGGGGGTGCCCCCACTGCATCGTCGTCGGCGCGCACGGCGGACAGCGTACCTGGCGCCTCAGTCCTGGGGCGGCTGCTGGCCGGGCAACATGCCGCGCTGCTGACGGCGCAGCACCTCGGCGCGCAGGTAGGCGATCAGCGCCCATACGCCCGCGAAGAGCAGCCCGATCAATCCCACGCCCGGATACACCAGGAAACCGGCGATCAGGACCAGCTGCACGGCGAGGTCCAGCCAGATGGCCCAGGACCGGCCCTGCAGTCCGGTGAGCAGGACCAGGATCACCGTCACGCCGATCAAATATCCGAGTGCGACGGGGGTCAGACCGCCGCCGACCGCGCCGACCACCGGCAAAGCCAGCAGCACCACGATCGCCTCCAGGATCAGCGTGCCGGCCATCACGCCGCGGAAGCTTCTCCACGGATCGGGCGCGTCTGGCTGGATCAAGCCGGATCACGACCGAACAACGTGCGTGCAGCGCCGGCGGTGACTACCGAGCCGGTGACCACGATGCCGGTTCCGGACACCGCCTCGTCCTCGGTAGCGGCATCGTCGACCAGCGCGGTCGCGGTTTCGATGGCGTCGCGCAGGTTCTCGGCGGTGATCACCCGGTCCGGACCAAACCACTGCTCCGCGGCCAACGCCAGCGACTCGACGTCCAGCGCCCGCGGTGACCCGTTGTGGGTGACCACGATTCGATCGAACACCGGCTCCAGCGGGGCGAGGATGCCACCGACGTCCTTGTCGGCCAGCACGCTGACCACCCCGACCAGGAACCGGAAATCGAACTCCTCAGCCAGCGTCTGCGCCAGCGCGGCCGCACCCGCCGGGTTGTGCGCGGCGTCGATGAATACCGTTGGGGCGCTGTGCATGCGCTCCAATCGGCCCGGGCTGGAGGCCGCGGCGAACCCGGCCCGCACGGCCTCGACATCGAGCTGACGCTGCGCGCCGGCACCGAAAAATGCTTCGACCGCGGCCAGTGCCACCGCCGCGTTGTGGGCCTGATGTTCCCCATGCAGCGGCAGGTACACGTCCGAGTACACCCCGCCGAGCCCCTGCAGTTGCAGCATTTGGCCGCCGATGGCGACCTGACGACCCAGCACCGCGAACTCCGAGCCCTCGCGGGCGACGGCGGCGTCGGCGCGCACGGTCTGCGCCAGTACCACCTCCATCGCCTCGGGTACCTGGCGGCCGATCACGGCTACCGTGTCCGGCGCGCCCTCGTCCGCCTTGTGGATGATGCCGGCTTTCTCTCCGGCGATGCCGGCGATGTCGTCACCGAGGTATTCCACATGGTCGACACTGATCGGGGTGATGACCGCAACCGGCGCGTCGATCACATTCGTGGCGTCCCAGCGGCCGCCCAGGCCGACTTCGATGACGGCGACCTCGACGGGGGCGTCGGCGAACGCCGCGAACGCCATTGCGGTGAGGACTTCGAATTTGCTCAGTCGCGGGCCAGCCTCCCCGAAAACACCGTCCTGCGACTGCTCATCGATCATCTGCACGAACGGCTCGAGTTCGGCGTAGGTCGCCACGTATTTCGCCGGGCTGATCGGCTGTCCGTCGATCGCGATCCGCTCGACCGCCGATTGCAGATGCGGGCTGGTGGTGCGTCCGGTGCGCCGCTGCAGAGCGGTCAGCAGCGCGTCAACCAACCGCGCCACCGAGGTCTTGCCGTTGGTGCCGGCGATATGGATCGACGGGTAGCCGCGTTGTGGCGAGCCGAGGAGGTCCATCAGCGCGGCGATGCGAGTCAGGCTCGGTTCGATCTTGGTTTCCGGCCAGCGCTGGTCGAGCAGATGCTCGACCTGCAGTAGGGCCGCGATCTCATCGGGGGTCGGAACCACACTGATGGATCCCGGGTCGGGCGGCTCCAAGGTCACTGCAGCCCGGCCAACCTGGCCGTTATCCGGTCGATTTCCTCGCGTGCCACGCGTTGGCGCTCACGTTGGTTGTCGACGACCGTGGCAGGCGCTTTGGCCATGAAGTCGGCGTTGCCCAATTTCGCTGTGGTGGAATCCAACTCCTTTTGTGCTGCGGCCAAGTCTTTTTCGAGGCGACGACGTTCAGCCTCCACATCGATGGTGCTCGAGGTGTCGAGTTCGACGGCGACGATACCCCCGCCCAGGCCCACCTCAAGCGACGCCGACG
>DASQSQ010000491.1:0-3943 GCA_035642315.1 Mycobacterium sp. | reverse complement strand
CGTAAGGCCAAGGAGTGGAACCTGATTGGCGCGTTGTTCGACGCCACGACCGCGGAGCGCTACGACCTCGTCAATCGGGTCGTCGCGCCCGAGGATCTCACCGACGAGGTCAAGGCCTTGTGCCAGGTAATGCTAAGGAAGCACCCACTCACGGTGCGGCGCACCAAGTTCATCATGAACAAGGGGGCCGACCTGCACATCTCGGGCGCGCTTGCGTTTGAGGTTCCGATTACGCCGTTTTCGGGTGCGACGGGCATCGCCGACTTCACCGACCGGGACGCGCGTGCACGGCGGCGCGAGTTGTCGAGGGACTTCTGGCAAGACCGAGGAGTCAAGCAGTCCGCAACCATGGGCTGAGGGCGACCGCGCGGCTAGCCGCGCAGCGGGGCGAACGCGAACTCGCGCAGTCCGCGGCGCGGATCGACGGCCGCCCGGAAACCCAGCACCTCGGCGGCCCGGGCCGGGTCGGCGACGATGTGGCGCACGTCGCCGCTGCGGTATTGACCGGTGACGACCGGCGACACCCCGGAGTCCCGCGCCTGGCACAGCTGCGTCGCCACCTCCATGATGGAAATCGGCTGCCCGGAGCAGACATTCGCGGCGATGAAGCCGTCGCGGTCGGCCTGCGCCGCTGCCACGTTGGCCGCCGCGACGTCGTCGACGTGAACGAAGTCCCGCATCTGGCCACCATCCTCGAAAACCTTTGGCGGCTCGCCCCTTTCGAGTGACGAGCGGAAGATCGCAGCAACCCCGGAATACGGTGTGTCCCGCGGCATGCCGGGGCCGTAGACGTTGTGGTAGCGCAGCGCTACCGCCGATCCGGCCGTCGACTGCGACCAGGCCAGCGCGTAATGCTCCTGCGCGGTCTTGCTGGCCGCATACAGGCTGCGCGGCCGCAGCTCCGCGTCCTCACCTACGGGCACCCACAGCACCGGCAACCCACAGACCGAGCAGCGGTTGTCGAACATTCCTGCGTCCAGGTCGGCACGGCGCCGCGGCCGCGCCTCGACCGGCCCGTGCTCCGGGCAGGCGTGCCACCCCTGCCCGTAGACCACCATCGACGACGCCAGCACCAGCCGCGCCACCCCGGCCTGGAACATCTGCGCCAGCAGCACAGCAGTCCCAAAATCGTTATGGCTGGCGTAGTCCGGTGCGTCGGCCGCATTCACGCCCGCACCCACCACGGCGGCCTGGTGGCAAACCAGGTCGACACCGCCCAGCAGCGGGGCCAGCGCGTCGGCGTCGCGGATGTCGACACGTCGACAATCGCGCGGCAGCGCCGCATCGTCGCCGTGCGCGGCGGGCAGCAGGGCATCGACGGCGACCACGTCGTGACCCGCGGCACGCAGCGCCGCGTCGACTCGCGACCCGATGAAACCGGCCGCGCCGGTCAGCAGCACTCTCACGGCTGGTCGAACGGCAGCTGAATACCGGTGTGCGACAAGCACTCCGTGCAGGTGTGTTCGGCGCCGACCTGGCCGATCGCCTCGCGTACAAGCTTCTTGAACGGCTCGATGTTCTTCTCGAATTCGCCGATGACATCGACGACCTTCACCCCGGCGCCGGCGTCGATGCCGGCATCCAGATCGGTCACCAAAGCGATTGTCGTGTAACAAATTTCGAGCTCGCGCGCCAGCACCGCCTCGGGATAGCCGGTCATATTGATCAGGGTGAAGCCCGCGGCAGCGAACCACCGGCTTTCCGCGCGGGTGGAGAATCGCGGACCTTCGATGACCACCATGGTGGCGCCATCGACCACACCGGGCAGTCCGGTGACCGCGGCCCGCAACGTCGGGCAGTACGGATCGGCGAACGACGCGTGCGCCGCACCCGAATCGAAGTAGGTGTCGGCACGACGACGGGTCCGGTCCACCAATTGGTCGGGCACCACGATCGCGCCCGGTCCAAGGTCAGGCGTCAGGCTGCCGACCGCGCATGGGGCGAAGACTTGCCGGACCCCCAACGCGCGCAGCGCCCACATGTTGGCCCGATACGGCACCTTGTGCGCCGGATATTGGTGGTCGGGGCCGTGGCGGGGCAGAAATGCGACCTCATGCTGACCGACGACACCGACCGTCACCGGTGCGCTCGGCTCGCCGAACGGGGTGTCCAGGGTGACGGTGCGTGCGTCTGAGTCGAAGAACGCATAAAAGCCGCTGCCACCGATCACTCCGATCACCCGCTCATTATCTGCTAGCGCGGAGTGCACGGCCCCATGGAACGATTGACGGGTGGCCAGTTTTGCGCAATGGATCGCGGGTGCGCGACCGCGGACCCTCCCCAACGCCATCGCCCCGGTGATCGCGGGCACCGGCGGTGCTGCCTGGCTGCACGGCGCCGTCTGGTGGAAGGCGCTGCTCGCGCTGGCCGTCGCGGTGGCGTTGATCATCGGGGTGAACTTCGCCAATGACTACTCCGACGGCATCCGCGGCACCGACGACGAACGCGCCGGCCCGGTGCGGCTGGTGGGTTCGCGGCTGGCGACACCGCGCTCGGTGCTGACGGTAGCGGTGCTGGCCATGACCGTCGGCGCGGTGGCCGGGTTTGTGCTTGCGATGACCACCGCGCCCTGGCTGATGGGGGTTGGGGCAGTCTGCATCGCCGGAGCCTGGTTGTACACCGGCGGGTCAAAGCCCTACGGCTATGCGGGTTTTGGCGAGCTCGCGGTATTCGTATTTTTCGGCCTGGTCGCGGTGCTCGGCACTCAGTACACCCAGGCGCTGCGGGTGGACTGGGTGGGTGTGGTGTTGGCGGTGACGACGGGTGCGCTGTCGTCGGCGGTGTTGGTGGCCAACAACCTGCGGGATATCCCCACCGACGCGCAGTCCGGCAAGCTCACGCTGGCGGTGCGGTTGGGCGACACCGGGACTCGCAGGCTCTACCAGGCGCTGCTGGCGCTCGCCGCGGTGTTGACCCTGACGCTGACGGCGGCCACGCCGTGGTGTGCCGTCGGACTGGTGGCCACTCCATTGGCGCTGCGGGCGGCGGCGCCGGTGCGATCCGGTCGGTTGGGAGCCGAGCTGATTCCGGTGCTGCGTGACACCGGCCTGACGCTGTTGGTGTGGTCGATCGCCGTCGCAGCCGCGCTAACGCTGGCGGCCTGAGTACTCATGCAGCGGGATCGGTCAATTTCGCGACCGCGTTGCCGACGTCGATCTGCGGGTCGAGCTGGGCCGCGCAACGTAGCGACGTGACGAGGAGTTCGACGACCACTTCCACCAATGCGTCGGGCTCGAACGGCCGCTCGTTCTTCAGCCAGTAGGTGGTGGCCTCATCGAGCGCCCCCGCGCAGGAGCGCAGCATCAATCGCAATGCCGGCCGCGCAAGGTCGAGTTCGAGCAGCTGGCAGGTCCATTCGATGGTGTGCCAGCGCGACTGATCGAAAATCTGCCACGCATCCGGGTCGCCGCCGCTCCCGCCGAGAACCAATCGCAGTGCCAGATCATCGTGCTTGCTCAGGTACTCGAGGTGGGCGCGCAACATTTGTCGAAACTGCTTTCCGGGAGGTGCATCGCCGGATGGCGGTGTGGCCGCGGCGTTCAGTTTGGCTGCCGCGTCGCGTAGCGCCTCGAGGTAGATACCGCGCTTGTTCGCGAAATAGTGAAACAGCAGGCCCTGAGCGACCCCGGCCGTTTCGGTGATGTCGCTTGTCGCGACGTCGTCGAAGTGACGGGTGGAGAAGTGCTCGACAGCGGCTTCGAGAAGCTTGCGTCGGGTCAGTTCAGCCTGCACGCGTCGCCGCGTTGCGGGTGGTGGCGTTTTCCTGGGGGTCACTGGTCGATGGTGCGCCGAAAACGCGGATGAGTACAACTCAACGATGCAAATTCGTTGAGTTAGACTCATTGACATCAGCTCAATTAATGCTTAAGTTGTGTGCCAGGTACACCCAAGCGAGGAGACCGCCGATGTCCGGGGTAAAAGCGTTCGTCATCGTGCAGATCGC
>DASQSQ010000490.1:0-2548 GCA_035642315.1 Mycobacterium sp. | reverse complement strand
GGGTTAGGTGCCGGTGCCATCGCGCCGTCTGGACAGCGCCACGTACAACTAAGAGCGCCGATACCGGCGCCACCGAATGCGAAGCTACCGCCGCCGTTAGCGGCGCCGATAATGCCGTTGACGCCGAAACCACCTGCCTCGCAATGCATATGCGAGCCGTTGATCTCGGTCGGGTAGTCGCAGAAGCCACCTTGCGCGAACAAAGCGCCGCCACCGGACCCAATGCCGGGATACGGGCAGAGGTCGGCGTGAGCCGATCCAGCCGGGAGAAATATTGACGCACAAAAGCCGAAAGATACCACTGAAGCGCAAGTTATGATTTTCTTCATCATTTCATCCGATTCATGCACTCCAAGTTTGGGCCCTACGGATTCGGATTCTGCTCCGTCCCATCGCCCAATGTGGTCCGTTTGATCCAGCTTGCTGAATGAACGAATGCTCAACTCGGGGTATAGGGATTGTGAAAGCGTGGCCCTGCGTAGGGGCTCACCGGCGCGGACCCACACCGGCCGAAC
The DNA here is from genome assembly GCA_035642315.1 of Mycobacterium sp. Classification (GTDB taxonomy): domain Bacteria; phylum Actinomycetota; class Actinomycetes; order Mycobacteriales; family Mycobacteriaceae; genus Mycobacterium. Next base: position 2,033 of record DASQSQ010000490.1, on the reverse strand, counting down.
GGAGCAATGAAGGCCGCCGCCGAGCAGGCCGACGCATGACAGTGATAGTGATTCGGTGTGACCGTTGCGGGCTTACCGGCTTACCGGTCCCACTCGGCGCGCTGCCGGTCGCAGTCCGCGTCGAACGCGGCCACGGCCTCTTGCGACGCCTCGTCGTGGTTGCCTGCGACGAGCGTGTAGGTCCGCAGCCGGTACGCCTCCAACCCGAAGTTGACCGGCTCCCCGCGGGCGTCGGTCCACACCTCGCCGCGCATCCACTTCGGCTCGTCGCCGCGTCCCCTGTCGAGTTGCACCCGCTCATAGCCGCCGAACGTCCACGGCCGCGGCGGCAGCTCGTCCATGGGGTCGTAGTCGGCGCCGTCGTCCGGATCCGGATCCGGATCGGTCCACGGGTCGTAGTCGTCGTAGTCCTCGCCGGCGACGCGAGATCGTGCCCATTGTCACGTCAGTAGCGATGGAGGTCGATCAACCGCGCGTCACTGATCCCGAAGTGATGCGCGATCTCGTGGAGCACGACGTGTCTGACCTCGCGGCGTAGACGATCAGCGTCGCCGGCAGCGAGTCGCGTGATCGGCCCGCGGAAGATGCTGATCTTGTCGGGAAGCACTCCGCTGTACGTGCTGCTCCTTCGCGGCAGCGGTACACCGCGGTACAAGCCGAGCAGCGGGCGCCCGTCGGGAGGCTCGTCCTCGACGACGATCTCAACGTTGCTCATCGCCGCACGGAGATCGGCCGGCAAGGAGCTCAGCGCGTCGTCAACCGCCTCTTCGAACGGATCGTTGAGACCCGGCTCGCAACACGCATCCATCTCCGCAACGATGCCAGAATCGGTGCTGGGAGCGCCGCGCCAGGCCAGACGCGGACCACCGGTCATGGGTGATGGACCGGTGAATTGCGCCGCACCGACCCGCCGCGCACGCCGTCCGCTATGCGCGATCTTGACACCATCGACTCCGAGCTACGTAGCTGCTGTGCGTTGGTCGATCCGCGAGCACGGCGGCGAGCCGTCGAACCGTCAGGTCGACGAACTGCTAGACGAGCGAAACGAACTGAAGCGCGGAAACTGACACTTTAGTGGCAGAACTTAATACTCTTGTCCACGTGTTCTTCGGCGGCATGGGAAGGCTCGCCGCATTGCTCATGGTGCCAGTCGCAGTGTTCCTCGCATCGTGCAGCTTGTTTCACACCGCCTCCGGAGCTGGGATGGGGCAAGAAGTCGTTGACGGAAAGCTCGCGTTCATCGTCAACCAAGTCGACACCTCCCCCACGTTCGGCCACACACGTGCCCACGGTGTCTATGTGATCGTGTCGATGGCAGTCAGGAATGTCGGCACAGAGGCGCAGTTTTTCGACAAGGCTGCTCAGACGCTGAAGGGCGGCGCTGGGCGTGAGTATTCGGCAACCTTGATGGACCCGCCGTTCTTGGAAGAAGTAGTCAATAACATTGACCCGGGTCTTCAGGTGAGCGTCAAGCTGGCATTCGACGTGCCGACCGCTGGGGGGCCGACCCAGATCGTGCTGCGCGAGTCGGCATCCTCACACGGAGCACCGGTCAATCTGGAGCAGCGGGCATCCCTATCTCCCCCGGGCGGCTAACGGAGGCTACCGCGCTAGTCCGAGTGATCCACCACCGCGGCGCCGGCCGCGTGCGTCTTGATCGCCTCAATGCCCTTCTCGGCGTTGGCCTTCGTCTCGTATCCCTGACTGGCAGCGATGATTTCGCCGTTCGGGGCCTTCAGGTGGAAACGAAACTTACCCGCATGGTCCTTGCTGATCTCGAACTTGGCCGCCATTGCAGTTCTCCTCGTTCGTCCCTCCGAACAGCGGAAAACGCTATACCAATCGACTGAACGCCCGAGGTGAGCTGCGCCGCTCAGAGCGCTTCAGTGGGCGCCGCATGCTGGATGGACAACGGGAACCGGATCCACCGCCACTATCACCGTCGCCGGATCTAAAGCCACCTCCAACAACGACATGAACCGCCTCCTCTGATCGAACTCCCTCAAGAGTTCACTCAGCCACGGCTCATGACC
>DASQSQ010000489.1:0-8580 GCA_035642315.1 Mycobacterium sp. | reverse complement strand
GCAGACTCGGTGGTCGTCTCCTCGGAGACGGCTGGCCGGCTACTGGGCGTGGCCACCACAACGCCCAGCGTCGTGACGATGATCGACGACCTGCTGACGCCGGCCGAGGGACTCGCCATCGCGGAGCGCGACGTTGAGCAGGCCGAGGTTGGCGGTTCGCCGCGGCATCTGTCCGACATCGTGCTCGGTGTGGTTCGCGACGGCCGGTTGCTGCGGGTCGACGCACCCGAGGTCGACGCCATCGAGGCCGGCGACCGGTTGCTCTATGTCCGCAGCGCGGGGAAGTGAGGCTTAAAACGTGGATTTCCAATTACACAGCGTGCCGTTGCTTTCTCGGATCGGCGCCGACCGCGCCGATCAAGTGCGCACCGATGTCGACGCGGCCGCCGCGGGCTGGGCCGAAGCGGCCCTGCTGCGGCTGGACTCGCGCAATCAGGTGATGGTCGCGGGCGGTCGGGTGCTGCTGGGCAAGGCGAAAGCCTTCGCGGACAAGCCGCCGCCGGACGCGGTGTTCCTGGGTCGTCTCGAGGATGGTCGCGATATCTGGGCGGTCCGGGGTCCGCTTCAAACACCCGACGATCCCGACGTGCAAGCCGAGGTGGCCGACCTTCGCCGAGGCGGCCAGCTCTTCGACGACGTCGGCGCGCAGCTGGTGTCGTCGGCCGCGGCGCTACTCAACTGGCATGCGAGCGCCCGGTTCAGCTCGGTGGACGGCTCGCCCACTAAACCGATCCGAGCCGGCTGGGCCCGGGTCAACCCGGTCACGGGTCACGAGGAATTTCCGCGCATCGACCCCGCCGTGATCTGCCTGGTGCACGACGGCGGCGACCGCGCGGTACTGGCCCGCCAAACCGTGTGGCCGCAGCGGATGTTCTCGTTGTTGGCCGGATTCGTCGAAGCCGGCGAGGCGTTCGAAACCTGTGTGGTGCGCGAGATCCGCGAGGAAATCGGGCTGACCGTCCGCGACGTGCGTTACCTCGGCAGCCAGCCGTGGCCGTTCCCGCGCTCACTGATGGTCGGCTTCCACGCGATCGCCGATCCCGATCAGGACTTCTCCTTCAACGACGGGGAGATCGCCGAGGCCGGGTGGTTCACCCGCGACGAGGTCCGCGCCGCGTTGGCCCTCGGCGACTGGAGCAGCGCCGAGGACGCCAAGCTGCTGCTGCCCGGGTCGGTGTCGATCGCCCGGGTGATCATCGAATCCTGGGCCGCCGCGGCGGGCTGAACGCCGGGCGATGAGGACTTACCCGGCCAGCGCAGCGAGCTTGGCCTTGATCTCTTTCGCGGCCGGGTTGGTCATCGTCGAGCCGTCGGCGAACCTCACCATCGGAACCGTGTGGTTGCCGCCGTTCACTGAGCCGACAAAGTCGGCTGCCGCGGGGTCGTGTTCGATGTCGACTTCGTCGTAGGCGATGCCGTCGGCCTTCAACATGGTCTTGAGCCGATTGCAGTAGCCACACCAGGTCGTGGTGTACATCGTCAAAGAAGCGCTGGAAGAACTGGCCATAGTTGGTCAAACATAACGTGCGTCCGCGCTATGCCGCGGCGTGGCGTTGCCCCGCGTTTGTCGGCGACCACTGCCAAGATGGACGCCATGCCGGTGATCTCAGACCCATTGATTGCCGACCTCGATGACGAACAGCGCGAGGCCGTGCTGGCTCCGCGCGGACCGGTCTGCGTGCTGGCCGGTGCGGGCACCGGCAAGACCCGCACCATCACCCACCGCATCGCTCAGCTCGTCGCCGCCGGACATGTGGCCGCGGGTCAAGTGTTGGCGGTGACGTTCACCCAACGTGCCGCGGGCGAAATGCGAACCCGGTTGCGGGCATTGGGGGCCGCGGCGCACACCGGCTCCGGCGTCGGGATGGTGCAGGCGTTGACATTCCACGCGGCGGCGCACCGGCAGCTGCGGTATTTCTGGCCGCGGGTTGTCGGCGATACCGGCTGGCAGCTGCTGGACAGCAAGTTCGCCGTCGTCGCCCGCGCCGCGAGCAGCTCCCGGCTGCAGCTCAGCACCGACGACGTCCGCGACGTGGCCGGCGAAATCGAATGGGCCAAGGCGTCGTTGATCTCCCCCGAGCAGTACCCGGACGCGGTGGCAGCCGCCGCCCGTGACATTCCGCTGGACGCCGCGCGGGTCGCCACCGTGTACGCGGCCTACGAATCGCTCAAATCCCGCGGCGATGACGTTGCGCTGCTCGACTTCGACGACCTGCTGCTGCACACCGCCGCCGCGATCGAGAACGATGCCGCCATCGCCGAAGAATTCCGGGATCGCTACCGCTGCTTCGTCGTCGACGAATACCAGGACGTGACGCCGCTGCAGCAGCGTGTGCTGTCGGCGTGGCTGGGGGACCGGGACGACCTGACCGTCGTCGGCGACGCCAACCAAACCATCTATTCGTTCACCGGGGCCACGCCGCGCTACCTGCTCGACTTCTCCCGACAGTTCCCGGACGCAACCGTGGTGCGCCTCGAACGGGACTACCGGTCGACGCCGCAGGTGGTGTCGCTCGCCAACCGGGTGATCGCGGCTGCCCGAGGGCGGGTGGCCGGCAGCAAGCTGCACTTGGTCGGTCAACGCGACCCGGGACCGGCTCCGTCGTTTAGCGAACATCCCGACGAGGTGGCCGAAGCGGCCGCGGTGGCCAAGTCGATCTCGCGGCTCGTCGAATCCGGCACGGCGCCCGCCGAGATCGCGGTGCTGTACCGGATCAACGCGCAGTCCGAGGTTTACGAAGAGGCGTTGACCGAGGCCGGCATTCCCTATCAGGTCCGCGGCGGTGAGGGCTTTTTCAGCCGCCAGGAAATCCGCCAGGCCCTGCTGGTCTTACAGCGGGCGGCCGGCCGCGGGACCGAGGCCGAAGCCGCGCTTCCCGATGTGGTCCGCGGGCTGCTCGAACCGCTGGGTTTGACGGCCGAGCCGCCGACGGGCACCCGGGCCCGGGAGCGCTGGGAGGCGTTGTCGGGGTTGGCCGAGCTGGTCGACGAAGAGGTGGCGCACCGCCCGCAGTTGGACCTGCCTGGTCTGCTGGCCGAGCTGCGGACCCGCGCCGACTCGCGTCATCCGCCGGTGGTGCAAGGTGTCACGTTGGCCTCGCTGCACGCCGCCAAGGGGTTGGAGTGGGATGCGGTTTTCTTGGTCGGACTGACCGACGGCACGCTGCCGATCTCGCATGCGTTGGCCCATGGCGCTGAAAGCGAAGCCGTCGAAGAGGAGCGCCGACTGCTCTACGTCGGAATTACCAGGGCCCGAATGCATTTGGCGCTCAGCTGGTCGCTGTCCCGAAATCCGGGCGGGCGGCAGACCCGCAAGCCGTCCCGGTTTCTCAACGGTCTCGCCCCGCAGACTCAATCCGACTCCACTGCGAGTCGGCCACGCCGGAATCGCGGCGCCGCGTCCCGCTGCCGGATCTGCAACAACCAGCTGACCACGCCGGCGGCGATCATGCTGCGCCGCTGTGAGTCCTGCGCCGCCGATATCGACGACGAGCTGTTGCTACAGCTCAAAGACTGGCGGCTGCGCACCGCCAAGGATCTGAAGGTGCCCGCGTATGTGGTGTTCACCGACAACACGCTGATCGCGATCGCCGAGCTGCTGCCCTCCGACGACGCCGCGTTGGTCGCGATCCCGGGTATCGGCGCCCGCAAGCTCGAGCAGTTCGGTCCAGACGTGTTGGAGCTGGTCCGCAGCCGCGGCTAAAGCCCGTGGCGATCGCTGGCGCGGCGAAGCCGGGCGCGGCGGGTCGCCACAAAATCCCAGGTCAGAAAATCGCTTGCCGAGTCAGGTTGCTACCATTTAGCCTCGAACCGAAATTGCCGGGTTTTTTCATGCCCGGCGGCAGCCACTAGACGAGAGGAGGGAGCCACGATGATCACCATGAGCGCGTTCGGTGTATCGCCCGTAGTTGCGGCCGGCAACATTGGCTCCCGCCATGCTGCCCACGCCGTAGCGGCGGCCGTATCGGCGGCTGCGCACAAGCGCAACGCCGCCGCGACCGACGCGTCCGTGGATCGGAGCTCTACCTAGGTAAAGCCCAGAATCTCGCCAAATGGCCACGGACCCGAAGTCACAAGGATCCGTGGCCATAGTTTTTGGGTCGACAGCCCATCACCTGGTTCGGATCGCCGCAAGACCATCGCCAGATCAGGAAGCAGGTGAACCGGACATGTCGAGCCCGACAGTCCCCGACGAACAGCAGCCGGAATTGCCTTGTCACGTAGGCGATCCCGACCTGTGGTTCGCCGACAGCCCGTCGGACTTGGAGCGCGCCAAGGCGTTGTGCGCCGACTGCCCGATTCGAAGCGATTGCCTGGCCGCGGCACTGCAACGCGAAGAGCCGTGGGGAGTTTGGGGCGGCGAGATCCTGGATCGTGGCTGCATCGTGAACCGCAAGCGGCCGCGGGGACGTCCGCGCAAAGATGCGGTCGCCGCTTAGGCCAAAACCGATGCGCTCAGATGACCGCGGCGTCGGGCTCGGCGAAGCCGGGAATCAGCTCCTCCGATAGCGCCTTGATCGGCACGTGCGCGTCCAGCTGGCACAGAATCGCGGCCACCGACGCGATCACGCGCATCGGAATCGCCAGCTTGGGCGGCAAGTCCATCTGCCGGGCCGTCCTGATCTGCGACACCGACCGATCCATCTGACCCACCGTCATCCCTTGCAGCCATCTGCGGGTGTAGTGGAACACCTCGACCTCGATGGGTTCGACGTACTGGCGCAGCATCTCGTCGATATCGCGCACCGACACCTGCTGGCCCTTCTGAATGAAGCCGACTTTCTCCATCGTCGGCAGCAACAGGTCGTAATTCTTTTCCTTGGCCAGCCGGATCGTCATTCCCAGCTCGATCGGGAAGCCGCCGGGCAGCGGGGCCACCGCGCCGAAGTCGATGACCCCCATCCGTCCGTCGGGCAGCAGCATGAAGTTTCCCGGATGGGCGTCGCCGTGCATCATCTCCAGCCGGCGCGGCGCGTCGAAGGTGAGCTCCAGCAGCCGAGAACCCATCAGGTCGCGTTGTTCGACGGTGCCGTCGCGGATGATCTCCGCCATGTGCGTGCCATCGATCCATTCTTGGATCACGACTTTGGGTGCGCTCGCCACGATGTGCGGGACCAAGAAGCGCGGGTGGCCCTCATACGCTTTGGCGAATGCGCGCTGGTTGTCGGCCTCCAGCCGGTAGTCCAGTTCCATCTCGGTGCGCTCGATCAGCTCGTCGACGACGCCTTGCACGTCGGCGCCCGGAGCGAGCTGTTTGACCACTCCGACCATGCGCTGCATCGTTTTCAGGTCGGCGCGCAGCGCCTCGTCGGCGCCCGGGTACTGAATTTTGACGGCGACCTCGCGCCCGTCCGACCACACCGCCTTGTGCACCTGCCCGATGCTGGCCGACGCCACCGGTGTGTCGTTGAACTCGGAGAACCGTTGGCGCCACTTGGTGCCGAGCTGGGCGTCGAGCACCCGGTGCACCTTCGCGGCGGGCAGCGGCGGCGCGTCCTTTTGCAGTTTGGTCAGCGCTTCCCGGTACGGCTCGCCGAACTCGTCGGGAATCGCGGCCTCCATCACCGACAGTGCCTGGCCGACCTTCATCGCGCCGCCCTTGAGCTCACCGAGCACGGTGAACAGCTGGTTGGCCGCCTTCTCCATCAGTTCGGCGTTGACCTCGTCCTTCGACTTACCGGTCAGCCGCTTGCCGAACCCGAGCGCCGCCCGGCCGGCGAAGCCGACCGGAATGCTGGCCAGCTTCGCGTTGCGCGCAGCGCTCTTACGTTTGATCTCCGACACGTAACCATCATCCACGACGAGTCAGCGCTTGCCCGCACAGATCTGGCAACAAGTGTTTTCAACGTTGGTGGCCTAAGTTGACGAACGTCGGCAAACGCAGGTTGAAAAGCACCGATGCCACCAGTCTGACCTCACCGGTCGAGAGTTATCGCGGGTGAATTGTGGACGGGTTGAGTGTTGTCGGACCGACTGCGAAAGCGACGGAGCGTGCCTGTCCGTATAACCGGATCTTTAAGCCCAGATACCGGATGTTTGGGCCGATATAGCAGACACTTCTCGTTAGCGGTGACACGATGTCGCTGTGAACGACAGTGGTCGGGCCGCGTGAGATGACCGCGACGGGGCTGTCCTGCGGGTCGTGCGGCACGGAGTTGAACGAGATAGCCAAGTTCTGTAGCGAGTGCGGTGCAGCTGTTTCGGCGGTCATGAAACCGGCCGAGTACAAGCAGGTGACGGTGTTGTTCGCCGACGTGGTGCATTCGATGGACATCGCCGCGGCGGTGGGCGCGGAGCGGCTGCGCGAAATCATGGCCGAGTTGGTCGAACGCTCGTCGGTGGTGGTGCGGCGCTACGGCGGCACGGTGGACAAATTCACCGGCGACGGCATCATGGCGGTGTTCGGTGCGCCGACCGCGTTGGAGGATCACGCCACCCGAGGTTGCATGGCAGCTTTGGACATTCAGGTGGAGACGGCCGAACTTGCCAAACGGGTCGAAACGCGCGACGGCGTCGCCTTACAGCTGCGCGTGGGTCTTAATTCCGGCCAGGTGATCGCCGGTGAGATCGGTTCGGGCGCTTTGGGTTACACCGCCGTCGGTGAGCAGGTGGGGATGGCGCAGCGGATGGAGTCGGTGGCGCCGCCCGGTGGGGTGATGCTCAGCGTGTCCACGGCGCGACTTGTCGAGGGCACTGCGACTCTCGGCGAGCCAGAGATGCTCCACGTCAAAGGTGCCGACGAGCCCGTGGAGGCTCAGCGGCTATTGGGCATCGGAGAACGGCATCGCGCAGGGGGGCGTGCTGAGTCGAATCTGGTGGGTCGGCGCTGGGAGATGTCCGCCGTCGAGGGCTTGCTGGAGCGTGCCATCGATGGCCACGGGGCGGTGGTCGGCGTGGTGGGATCACCCGGCGTGGGCAAGAGCCGCCTGGTACGGGAGGTCACCGCAATGGCAGCGGCCAGGGGTGTCGAGGTGTTCACTGCATTCTGCGAATCGCACGCCAGTGACATCCCGTTTTACGTCGTGGCGCAGTTGCTGCGCGCAGCCACCAGGATGGCTGATCTGGACGCCTCGACTGCCCGCGCGCAGGTGCGGGCCGAAGTCCCCGATGCCGACCCGGAGGACGTGCTGATGTTCGATGACCTGGTGGGCATCGCAGATCCCGAGGCGGAGCTGCCCAAGATCGATCCGGATGCGCGGCGGCGGCGGTTGACTGCGCTGGTCAATGCGGCGTCGCTGGCCCGCCAAGCCCCGTTGGTCTATGTCGTTGAAGACCTGCACTGGATCGACGAGGTCAGCGAATCGATGATTGCCGACTTTGTGCCGGTGATCCCGCAGACGCACTCGCTCGTGCTGATCAGCTACCGCCCCGAATATCGGGGCGCGTTGAGCCGGGTGCCCGGTGCGCAGAGCATCGCCCTTGCGCCGCTGAGCGATTCAGAGACCGCAGCGTTGGTCTCGCAGCTGCTCGGGCCGGACCCCTCGGTCGCTGGGTTGACCACCATGATCGCCGAAAGGGCCGCGGGTAATCCATTTTTCGCCGAGGAGATAGTGCGTGAGCTGGGCGAGCGCGGTGTGCTGCGCGGCAACCGCGGCACCTACATGTTGGTGGCCGATGTGGCTGAGGTCAGCCTGCCCGCCACTGTGCAGGCCACCATCGCCGCCCGCATCGACCGGCTGAACCCTGAAGCGAAACGCACCCTGAGCGCGGCGGCGGTCATCGGCGCGAAGTTCAGCCGGGAGCTGCTGGTAACGCTGGGCATTGAACCCATCGCCGAGGATCTTGTGGGGGCCGAACTCATCGATCAGGTGAGGTTCACCGGGCAACCTGAGTATGTGTTCCACCATCCGCTGATTCGCACGGTGGCCTACGAATCGCAGCTCAAGTCGGACCGTGCCGAGCTGCACCGGCGCGTCGCGGCCGCGATCGAATCACGTGATCCGGCAGCGGTCGAGGAGAACGCGGCCTTGATCGCCGAACATCTGGAGGCCGCCGGTGATGGGCACGCCGCCTACGGTTGGCACATGCGCGCGGCAACGTGGGCGACCAACCGTGACATCGCCGCGGCGCGATTGAGTTGGGAGCGCGCCCAAACGATCGCCGACGCATTACCCGCCGAGGACCCCAACAGGACAGCCCTGCGCATCGCTCCTCGGACCATGTTGTGCGGGATCGCCTGGCGAGTCCACGTGCATGTTGCCGGTGACCGCTTTGATGAGTTGCGGGAGTTGTGCGCCGCTGCCGGTGACAAGGCGTCCCTGGCCATCGCCATGGCGGGGCTGGTGATGGATCACGCGTATCGGGACCGGATGCGCGAGGCGTCGCAACTGGCATCGGAAGCCTGGACCCTCATCGAGTCGATCGGCGATGCCACCTTCACCGTGGGGCTGTCCGTGCCGGTGCTCTACGCCAAGGGCGAAAGCGCCGAGGCCAATGACGTGCTGCGCTTGTCACAGCGGATCATCGACCTGGCCGACGGTGACCCATCGAAAGGCAACTTTGTTTTCGGGTGTCCATTAGCGCTCGCGTTCACCACGCGCGGTATTGGCCGGTATTTCCTGGGACGTCCTGGATGGCGCG
>DASQSQ010000488.1:0-5198 GCA_035642315.1 Mycobacterium sp. | reverse complement strand
CGATGCGCATGAGAGGGCCGGGCATTGCCGAAGTGATGCGGCGATGCGGTGGCGACGACCCGATAGCCGGCATTGCGAGCCAGCTGGATGGCGTTGCTGCCCACGCTCGTTGAGCCGCCCCACACCAGCACCGTCTCCGCCTGGTCCACGGGATCGGCGGTGGGAAGCGGCAACCCGAGTTGGTCCTTCTGGAACAGGCCCACTGCCGCAGTGGACAGCGCTAATGGCAGGACGGCCGCCTGCTCGAAGGACAGCGAGTCGGGGATGGGTGCGACCATATGCTCCATCAGCACGGAAAATTGTTGAAAGCCTCCCTCGGCGGGGCGGTTTCGCGATTTCTCTGTCCCGCAGGCTATTCCGACAACACGGTCACCCGGCTTCAGCCGCGTCACGCGTTCGCCGACTTCGGAAACCTCCCCGGCGACGTCGTAGCCGATGACGGCGGGGAACTTCAGCCAGGGCAGGATAAGGCGGTAGAAGATGCCAGGCATTCCATCGATGGGATTCACCGCGATGGCGCGTGCCCGGACGACGACCTCGTCTGGGCCTGGGCGCGTATAGGTAGCTGGGCCTACCTCGAAGGGTCCGCCGCGCTTGAGCCGCCACAGTGCAGTGTTCTCATTAGTCATAGTCATGCGCACTCCCGTTGATGACAGGCTATGACATCAGCATAGCAGTCACGGCGGAGACTGTCATCACCTTGCGGTGTGGCTCCCGCGACGACGGTCGGTGGCCATTAAGATCTGGTCCATGGCACGTTGGGAGCCGGACGCCTACGGACGTCTTGAGAAAGCTGCTCTGGCGCTGTTCGGCGAGCATGGGCCCGACAACGTCACCGTGGCCGAGATCGCCGAACGGGCTGGACTGAGCGAACGGACCTTCTACCGGCACTTCACCGACAAGCGGGAGATCCTGTTTTCCGGAGAGGAACTACTTCGCGAGGCATTTGTCAACGCCATCGCGACGACTCCTAAGGCGGTCGGCCCCTTGGAGACTGCGATCGGCGCGGTACGCGCGGTGGTCCCCTTCTTGGCCGAACGACGGGAACTGTCGAGTCAGCGTCAGCGCATACTCGACGCCGATTCCGGTCTTCGTGAACGCGAGGTGAGCAAGTTGGCCGCATTATCGGGCGCCATGACCGATGCGTTGTGTGAGCGCCGGGTAGGCCTTGTTGCCGCCAAGCTAGCGGCAGATGCCGCAGTGTCGGTGTTCAAGGTTTCCTTTGAACGCTGGATATCACCCAACAACCGCCACAGCTTGGCATGGCTGGTCGACGACAGCACGAAGTCGCTGAAAAAGCTTGCCGTAGAGGACTAGCCGCCTTAGGTTGCCGCATCGAGTGTTGACAGACTCTGACACCGTCGCCTAGTTTAGCAGTGATGGCAGGGACTGCCATCACGGGGGCGCGCTAAGCCGCCGTAGATGCGTGCCGAAGAAAAAGAGCTTCTATGACGAAAACGCGACGCTCGGTCCTGATGAGGTTGGGTGATCGCGTGGTCAACCGGATGCTCAAGCTTCCCGCGGCGACCACGAAATACTCAGTACGGCGCGGTATACCGATTCCGATGCGTGACGGGGCGGTGCTGCGGGCTGATCACTATGTGCCCGAGACATCTACACCGGCGGGCACGCTGCTGGTGCGCTGCCCCTACGGGCGGGGACTGCCGCTGTCGATGCTGTACGCGCGGATATATGCCCAACATGGTTACCACGTGGTGTTCCAAAGTTGTCGGGGAACTTTCGGTTCGGGTGGCCGGTTCACGCCCGGCATGAATGAAGTCGACGACGGCGCTGACACTGTGGACTGGCTGCGCCGTCAGCCGTGGTTCACCGGGACATTCGGCACGCTCGGGCAGTCGTATCTGGGCGCCACGCAGTGGGCGCTGCTCGTCGACCCGCCTCCGGAACTCACCGCAATGGTGATTACCGTCGGGCCGCACGATCTCTGGGATTTCCTGTGGGGCACGGGTAGTCTCGCGATCGGTGCGGCGCTGTGGTGGTGCGACAACCACGCTCACCAGGAAGAGGGCGGCATCGCGGCGGCATTCATGAGGCCGTACAGCGCCGAACGTCACGCTCGTGTCGCCGCCGCCCGGCTGCCGTGGGGCGAGTCCGGCCGAGCGCTCCTGGGTGACGGTGCACCCTGGTACGAGGACTGGCTCGGACATCCCGATAGGACCGATGAATACTGGCGCCCAATCCAACTCGGTGCCGTTTTGGAGCGCCTGCAGGTGCCAGTTCTCCTCGTGAGCGGCTGGCAGGACGTCTTTCTTGGACAGACGCTTCAGCAGTATCACCGTATGCGTGACCGGGGTGTGGAGGTGGCGTTGACCATCGGCCCATGGATGCACATGGACATGATGGGTCGCGCCGCGGGCACGGTCGCCGCCGAGTCACTGCAATGGTTCGGCCAGCACCTTGCCCCCGCAACTGGGCAGGCGCGGACCAGTTCGGTGCGAATCTTCCTCACAGGAGGCCCGGGGTGGCGTGACTTGCCGGAATGGCCCGTGCCGTCGGAAACCCAAGTCCTCCATTTGAATACCAACACGGCGTTGACCGAACTACCACCCAGGTCCGACGCGCTGCCGAGCCGGTTCACATACGACCCCGCCGATCCAACGCCCACGGTTGGGGGTCCGGCCTTGTCGATGTCCGCCGGCTACCGCACCGACACGGCGCTTGCCGAACGGGCCGATGTCGTCAGCTTCACCACGGAGCCGCTGCCCCGGGATACCGAGGTCATTGGCGTGCCGTCGGTGGAATTGGTGCACGTGACAGATAACCCGCACGCCGACGTCTTCGTCCGTCTCAGCGAGGTCGACCCGAAGGGCCGGTCTCGCAACGTCACCGAGGGGTTCGTGCACCTCGATGCCGGCCACACTGCGGATTTCACAGCGTCGCTGACCGTCTCGCTCGACGCTGTCGCTCACCGTTTTCGCGCCGGTATGCGAATCCGCCTGATGATCGCCGGCGGCTCGCATCCCCGATTTGGGCGGAATTCCGGCACCGACGAGCCGGTGCTCACCGGCACAACCCTGCGGCCATCGAAGCACACCATCGCTCACGGCGCCGGCGGAATCTCCCGGCTGCGCCTCCCGGTGCACTAACGAGGACAGCCGATAATTCGACCATTCCAGGATCGGCCACTTAGCTGGGGAGCATCGAGATTGTCGCCAATTTCCTCACCGCAGGCCGCGGTTACCAGCTAGCGCTCAGATTGACGCGGCAACTTCCCAGAGTTGTTCACGATCAGCCAATTCCGAGCGCAACGGGATGAGCACCAGGTCCGTCGCACCCGCGTCGAGGTAACGTTGCAACTGTTTGCGCACGGCGTCGGACGGACCCACGGCAGCGAGATCGACTGCCTGCTCGAGGCCCTCGCGCGCGATTACCTTCGCGTACGACGGAATGGCTTGGTAGAACACCAGCGCCTCGGCCGCGGTGGCTCGCGCGGCCTCGGCGTCGCTGGACACCACCACCGGTACCTCGGCAATGATCTTCGGCGATGGTCGCCCCGCGGCCGCCGCGGCTTTCGAGATGGTCGGAACGATGAACTCGCCGAGGGTGCGCGGGCCGGCCAGATAGGGCAGGGTACCGTCGGCGAGCTCACCAGTCACCCGTAATGCCTTGGGTCCCATGGCGGCAACGTAGATGGGAACCGGCGTGCCACCCGGGAGCGCCACCGGCCACTCGGGAGCCGCGGTGAACTCGGAGCCGTGGTAGTCGACGGCACCGGTGTCGAAGATCGACCTCAGCACTTCGAGGTGCTCGCGGAGGCGACCGGCGGGATTGGACCACGCGGTGCCGAAGGCCTGTTGCTCCACCGCATGCGCGCCGAGTCCGAGGCCGAGACTGAAGTTCCCATGCGCGGCCGCCTGCGCCGTCTGCGCCAGGGTGGCGACGATCAGGGGGTGCCTCGGGTTGATCGGTACCACGGACGTCCCGACGCCAAGGCCGGGCACGGCGGCGCCGACGAGACCGGCGAGGGAGATCGCGTCATAGTCGAGACGTTGGGCCAGCCAGATCTGGCGCACACCGACGTCGAAGGCGGCGCGAGCTTGCGCGACGACGTCGTCGACGACGTTGGAAGCGGTCGGGCTGACATTGAGAACGACTCCTGCTGGCATGCCTGCCACAACCGACCGACGGGGTGAGCGTATTCCCTTCCCGACCCCATTGCATGGCGTCCGCTTCTAGCCGATCCCCTGATTAGGCGCATATGGTTTGTCTGGCAGGCGAATTCGCGTCGCCGCGACATCGGCCATCTGGTCGTGACCCTCGAGACCGTCGGCCGCCCTGTAGACCTGGGCTGCTCGTGGCGCTGCTGATCGCAGCGCATGCCGGTTGCGCGCTGAAAAATGCCGAACCATTGCTGCGCAGCATATTCCACAAATAACCTCGTCCGCGCTCTCGCCGACGTATCCGCGGCCGGCGACGGCGAAGCGCTTGAGCGAGACGATCGTAGGTGTAACAACGCTCAGCGGCTCTCAGCCTGTACCCCCAAAGGAACTGGTAGAGGTTGCTGGTCAGCGTCGGAGTCGGCGTCGATGAGCGCGCAGCGCCGTGCGAAGCCCTATTGTCGCGCCCCCCGATGCGCCACCTGACGGAGCGTCGGTATTGAACTTCCGTTCCGAAGCAGTTTCCGGCGCGTCGTCGGAGGTGGCAACGAGGAATGCGTCGGGAAGCGCCAGTTTGTGGATGGTTCGCAGCGTCAAAAGATACTGCTGCACAAGCGAACCGCTGGTGTAAGGGAGGTCGTACTTCTCGCATAACGCCCGAACGCGCACTGCGATCTGCCCGTAGCGGTTGCTCGGCAGGTCGGGAAACAGGTGGTGCTCAATCTGGTAACACAAGTTGCCGCTCGAGAACGCCAGCAGCGGGCCGGCTTCAAAGTTCGCGGCACCCAGCATCTGTCGCAGGTACCACTCGGCCCGGGTTTCATCTTCGAGTACCTCGGCGGTGAATTTCTCGGCACCGTCTGGGAAGTGTCCACAAAAGATCACCACATATGCCCAGAGATTGCGCAGAAGGTTGGCCAGCGCGTCTGCGGCCAATGTTCTGCGCCAGCGAGATCGGCTCAGCGCCGGGAAGAGCAGGTAGTCCTTGACCGCCTGGCGGCTGATTTTTCGTATCAGCGCCGCCCTTGCCCGGGCCACCCTTGGGGGATCTGCCGCTACCCGATCATGCTCCGAATGGAC
>DASQSQ010000487.1:0-2009 GCA_035642315.1 Mycobacterium sp. | reverse complement strand
CCCCAGTACACCCGGTGGTGCCGAATCAGCCCAACGTCGATCTCCATCACGTCGACGATGTCCATCTGGTCGCCGTCCGGGCTCCGGCGAGGATATTCCCACGTCAGGGTGGTCCCGTCGGAAAGGAATCCGGTGCGGTGCCCGCGGCGCTGCGGGGGTTGGTGAGCGAAGACCCGATCGACGAAGCGGGACAGCGCCTCCCGGCCGCGCACGACCCCTTCCTCAGTGTCAAGAAGGTGGCAGACCAGCGGGCTTTCCAGTGTCGCGTCGGGGTGGTAGAGCGTCATAGCGGCGTCAACATCCTTGGCGCCCAAGGCGTCGTCCCAGGCCCTGAACACGTGCTCGATGGACGCGATCGACTCCGTATGCTGACTAGTCACGTTCTCCTCCTGCGGAGTTGGCGGGTTCGGCATCACTCCACGCTTTGGCCGGGAAGCTTTGATGTCGGACAAAATGTGGCTGTGGAAGGCTGGCGGGGTGAGCGATGCCAGCCCTTCGCCGGCCGACCGTGACCTTGCTGCCGTCGCGAACCTGATCGGAGATCCGGCGCGGGCGGTGATGCTTGCGGCCCTGGCCGGCGGTCGCGCGCTGCCGGCGGGGGAGCTGGCTCGCCGGGCCGGGGTGCATCCTGCCACCGCCTCCGCGCATCTGCGTCGGCTGACCGAGGGTGGGTTGATCCGGGTCCGGGTGCAGGGCCGGCACCGATACCACGAGATCGTCAACCCGGAGGTGGCCACGGTGCTGGAGGCCATTGCCCAGATTGCGCCGCCGGCTCCGGTTCGCTCGCTGAAGCAGCAGCGCGTCGCCCGTGGCTTGTTCGAGGCGCGGACGTGCTACGACCACCTGGCCGGACGCCGCGGCGTGCAACTTCGCGACCGCCTGCTGGCCGCTGGGGCCATTCGCACCCTCGACGACCGGGACCATGAGCTCACCGATCGCGGACAGTATCTGCTTGACGAGCTGGGCATCGATCTGGCCGCCCTGCGGGCAAGCCGGCGGATGTTCGCCCGCTCCTGCGTCGACTGGACCGATCGCCGCGTCCACCTGGCCGGAGCGCTGCCCGCCGCGATCACCAGCGTGTTCCTCGCCCGCGGATGGCTGACCCGCGGGCCGGGCCGCAGCCTGCGCGTCTCCACCGGTTACGACGACAACGTCGAAAAATGGCTGGCCAGCTGACGGCGGAGTCGAGCCACTAGGGTAGGGGCCGTGACACACTTTGACGTTGTCGTCCTCGGAGCCGGACCCGGCGGATACGTAGCGGCCATCCGCGCCGCGCAGCTGGGATTGAATACGGCTGTCGTCGAACCCAAATACTGGGGCGGAGTCTGCCTCAACGTCGGCTGCATCCCGTCGAAGGCCTTGCTGCGCAACGCCGAACTCGCCCACATCTTCACCAAGGAAGCCAAGACCTTTGGCATCAACGGCGACGCGACATTCGACTACGGCATCGCCTATGACCGAAGCCGCAAGGTGGCCGAGGGCCGGGTCGCCGGCGTGCATTTCCTGATGAAGAAAAACCAGATCACCGAGATCCACGGATACGGCAGATTCACCGACGCCCACACGCTGGCGGTTGAGCTCAACGACGGCGGTACCGAGACCGTCACGTTCGACAACGTCATCATCGCCACCGGCAGCAGCACCCGGCTGGTCCCCGGTACGTCGCTGTCGGACAACGTGGTCACCTACGAAGAACTGATCCTGTCCCGAGAGCTGCCGGAGTCGATCATCATCGCCGGAGCCGGGGCCATCGGCATGGAATTCGGTTACGTGCTGAAGAACTACGGCGTCGACGTGACGATCGTCGAATTCCTGCCGCGCGCGCTGCCCAACGAAGACGCCGAGGTGTCCAAGGAGATCGAGAAGCAGTTCAAGAAGCTCGGCGTCAAGATTCTCACCGGCACCAAGGTCGAGTCGGTCGGCGACGACGGATCTGTGGTCACGGTGACTGTCAGCAAGGACGGTAAATCCGAGGAGCTCAAAGCACAGAAAGTGTTGCAGGCCATCGG
>DASQSQ010000486.1:0-2893 GCA_035642315.1 Mycobacterium sp. | reverse complement strand
CTGATGGCCACCGTGCGTGACGCGATGGGCCCGTCGTACCCCGAGCTGGTCGCCGACTTCGACCGGATCAACCGCATCGCGGTCGCCGAAGAGACCGCGTTCAACCGGACGCTGCAGTCCGGTTCGCGGCTGTTCGAGGAGGTGGCGGGGGCTACCAAGGCATCCGGCGCCGGTGTGCTGTCCGGCTCGGATGCGTTCACCCTGCACGACACCTACGGATTCCCGATCGAGCTGACCCTCGAAATGGCCGCCGAAGCCGACCTGAAGGTCGACGAGATCGGGTTCCGGGAGCTGATGGCCGAGCAGCGCCGTCGCGCCAAAGCCGATGCCGCCGCACGCAAACACGCGCACGCCGACCTGTCTGCTTACCGCGAGCTGGTCGACGCCGGGCCCACCGAGTTCACCGGTTTCGACGAGTTGACCTCTCAGGCAAGGATTCTGGGCATCTTCGTCGACGGCAAGCGGGTGCCGGTGGTGGCTCACGGCACAGACGGCGCCGATCGCGTCGAATTGGTGCTGGACCGCACACCGCTGTACGCCGAGTCGGGTGGCCAGGTTGCCGACGCCGGCACCATCAGCGGCACCGGCGCAGGCGAGAGCGCCAGGGCCGCGGTCACTGACGTCCAGAAGATCGCCAAAACCCTGTGGGTACATCGCGTCAACGTGGAGTCCGGGGAGTTCGTCGAGGGCGACACGGTGATCGCTGCGGTGGAGCCCGGCTGGCGTAAGGGCGCCACCCAAGGTCATTCGGGCACCCATATGGTGCACGCTGCGCTGCGACAAGTGTTGGGGCCCAACGCTGTTCAGGCCGGCTCACTGAACCGGCCGGGCTATCTGCGGTTCGACTTCAACTGGCAGGGTCCGTTGACCGAGGAGCAGCGCACCGACATCGAAGAGGTGACCAACCAGGCGGTGCAAGCCGACTACGAGGTGCACACCTTCAACGAGCAACTCGACAAGGCCAAGGCGATGGGCGCGTTGGCGCTGTTCGGGGAGAGCTACCCCGACGAGGTGCGGGTGGTGGAGATCGGTGGGCCTTTTTCGCTGGAACTCTGTGGTGGCACACACGTGCACAACTCGGCGCAGATCGGGCCGGTGACCATTCTCGGCGAGTCGTCGGTGGGTTCGGGCGTGCGACGGGTCGAGGCTTACGTCGGGCTGGAATCGTTCAAGCACCTGGCCAAGGAACGAGCGCTGATGGCGGGCCTGGCCTCGTCGCTGAAGGTGCCCTCCGAAGAGGTGCCCGCTCGGGTGGCGAACCTGGTGGAGCGCTTGAAAGCTGCGGAAAAGGAAATTGAACGCAACCGGTTGGCGAACGCGCGGGCCGCAGCCGCAAACGCCGCCGCCGGAGCCGAGCGCATCGGTAACGTCCGTTTGGTGGCGCAACGGATGTCGGCCGGGATGACGGCCGCCGATCTGCGCTCGCTGGTCGGCGACATCCGCGGCAAGCTCGGCAGCGACCCCGCGGTGGTCGCGCTGATCGCCGAAGGCGAAGGCGGCAGCGTGCCGTACGCGATCGCCGCCAACGCGGCCGCGCAGGACCTGGGCATCCGGGCGAACGACTTGATCAAGCATCTCGCGGGCGCCGTCGACGGTCGGGGCGGCGGTAAGCCCGACCTCGCGCAGGGATCCGGCAAGGACTCATCGGGGATCGACGCTGCCCTCGATGCGCTGCGAGCAGAGCTAGCGCGGGTCGGCTGAGTGGACCCTTCACACCGCCTGCCGGATCGGCCCCGCGAGGACGATCCCGGACCCGGACGGCGGCTCGGCATCGATGTGGGCAGCGTGCGTATCGGTGTGGCTTGCAGCGACCCGCATGGCATCCTGGCCACGCCGGTGGAGACGGTCCGCCGCGATCGGTCCGGCAAGCATTTGCGACGGCTGGCCGAGCTGGTCGCCGAGCTGCGGGCGGTCGAGGTTGTCGTCGGGCTGCCGCGAACCCTGGCCGACCGCACCGGCCCGTCGGCCCTCGACGCGATCGAGCAGGCCGACCTGCTCGCCGCCCGGATCGCGCCGATACCGGTGCGGCTGGCCGATGAGCGGCTGACCACCGTCAGCGCGCAGCGATCGCTGCGCCAGGCGGGCGTGCGGGCCAAGGGTCAGCGTAGGGTCATCGACCAAGCGGCAGCCGTGGCCATCCTGCAGGGTTGGCTCGACGAACGCCGCGCCATGTCGCCCGGGGAGGTCAACGGTGTCTGACACCGAAAGGCGAGCCCGTGCGCAACCCGTGGCGGTCGGGTCGCCGCGGCGGTCGCGCGCCGAGCGGCTGCGAGCCGAGCGCGGCCGTCGTCGTCGGCGCATCGCGCTCGGGTTCGCCGTCGGGCTGCTCGTCGTGGTGATCGTGGCGGCCGTGTTCGTCGGCTCCAAACTGTGGCACAGCTTCGGCCCGCAGAACGACTACGCAGGCGGCGGCAAAAAGGATTTGGTGATTCAGGTCCACGCCGGCGACTCGACCACAGCGATCGGCGAGACGCTGCACAACAAAGATGTTGTCCGCACCGTCAAAGCGTTCCTCGAGGCTGCTGACGGCAATGAAGCGATCTCGTCGATCCAGCCCGGTTACTACCGGATGCGCACCCAAATTCCGGCCGCGTCGGCGGTCAAGCGGCTCGCCGATCCGCAGAGCCGGGTCGGCAAGGTCGTTATCCCCGAGGGCCAGCAGCTCGACGACACCACCGACGTCAAGACCAACGAGGTAACTCCCGGCATCTTCACGATGATCTCCAAGGCCAGCTGTGTCGATCTCGACGGGGACAAGCGGTGCGTCTCGGCGGACGACCTGCGCACGGCCGCCGAGAAGACGCCGCTGGCCTCGCTGTCGGTGCCGGCATGGGCTCTTGAGCCGGCCACCCGGATGGGCGCCGACCACCGCCGGATCGAGGGCCTGATCGCG
>DASQSQ010000485.1:0-5545 GCA_035642315.1 Mycobacterium sp. | reverse complement strand
GGCCCAGTTCGTAGAGAGCCCGCTGGCCCGACGTCGACTCGCCGTAGACGTAGCCGACATAGCCCTGCTCGACCTCGGTGTAGTCGATGCCGGCGTCTTCGAGCGCCTTGGTGCCGGACTCGCGGGCCATGTCGGGGTAATCCCACCCCTCGCGGCGACCCGGCTTCTCGAACTTCGTCATCCCCACGCCGACGACGTAGACCTTGTTTGACATCGCACTCACTCCATTCGCGGTCGAGGCAGCGACCAATCGCTTCGGTTCGTAACATACATGACTGAACGTATCTTTCCTAGTGCGCTGGAACAGGCTTTATCTGACTGGTGCGCGTCTTGGTGGCGCTATGCCTGAGCGGGCAACACTTCGGCGAGCAATACCCGCAGATGCTCGCAGGCCCGGTCCCAGCGACGGCGCGCACGCTCGGCGTCGCGGTCGACGAAACTCGCCACCAGGATCCCCCGCAGTGCGTCCATCGCCGTGTAGACAACGTTGCGAATCTCTCGCTGCGCGGTGTGGTCTGGGACCAGCTGCGAAATCGCGGCAACCAGCGTGCTGTTCACGACCGGTTCGACGCGCTCGATATGTTGGGCCAGCACGGAGTCGGTGCGTGATGCCACCCAAAGCTCCACCGCGGCAACAAACATCGGGCCTTGGTGTGCGTCCCACAAATAGTCCAGCACGGTCGACACCGGGTCAGGGCTGGCCTGCACGCGACCAAGTTCGCGAATGGCGCCCTGCGCACGCTGTTGAGCGAGATGCTCGATGGCGGCGACCACCAGATCTTCCTTTGACCGGAAGTGGTGGATCTGCGCGCCACGGGTGACCCCGGCGAGCTGGGCCACTCGCGGCGTCGTGGTGCCGGCATACCCATACGTCACCAGACACTCGATGGTGGCGTCCAGCAGCCGTGTCCGCATGGCAGCGGTGCGCTCCGCCTGGGTCCGCCGAACCCGCTGTCCGTTGACATCCGCCGACATCGCGACTGCGCTCACCTTCCGGGTAGATACATTCCGTTGAGAATGTGATGCTACCCCATCGGTGGCGCAATCCCACTGCTCAGCTGACGGCTTGCTTGTCTCGCTCCATGATGTAGCTGTGGTCGTCGGGCGCGTTGAGCAGCCGCAGATAGTCCTGCGGGAGATATGGCCACAGCTCCGGGCGCCCGTCGGGACCCTGGTACCAGCTGGTGCAACCGGTCGTCCACACCGTGCCGGGCAACCCGCGCCGAATGTGTTCCAAGTAGGCGTCGATGGCAGCGGCGGTGGGTCGTAGTGTGTCGTACTCCCCCGCAACCCACCGTGTTATCCACCTGAGCACGTAAGCCGCCTGCGCTTCGGCAACCTGCACCAGCGAGAAATTCCCGATCGGGGAATGCGGACCAAGCAGCATGAACAGGTTCGGCATGCCCTGGACGGCGACGCTTTTGTGGGCACGCGGACCCGCTGACCACATGTCGTCGAGCGTCTGGCCGTCGTGGGTGCGGACCGTCGCGGGGCGCACATAATCGTGTGCGTTGAATCCCGTTGCCAGCACGACGATGTCGGCCTCGTGCAGACGGCCGTCGGTGGTCCGGATACCGCGCTCCTCGAACCGGTCGATGGCCGTCGTCTCCACGGTCACGTCGGGACGCTGCACCTGGCGGTAGAAGTCCGGGTGAATGATCAACCGCTTGCACCCTGGCCGGTAGTCCGGAGTGAGCTTGGCGCGCAATACCGGATCGGCGACCGAAGCGAGATTGCGTTCGCACCCCCTGTTGACCAAGCGTCGGCGCAATCCGGGCCGCGTGAGGAAGACGCTGAAAATCTTGAACGATTCGTCTTCCGCGCGCCGCAGCGCCCTGCTGAGCAACCGGCTTCGGCTCAGCAACGCACGAGCGGCCGGGGGTATCGACGGGTTGGGCAGCCGGGCAACCCATTGCGGGGTGCGCTGAAAGAGCGTGGCGTGAGCCGCAACCCCGGCCACCGCCGATATCAGCTGCACACCGGTGGAGCCGTTGCCGATGACGGCGATCCGCTTGCCGGACACGTCGATGTCATCACTCCACCGTGCCGAATGAACCATCCGGCCGGCGAAGTCGCTCATGCCCGCGAAGTCCGGCGTGCGGGGCCGGTGCAAGAAGCCGGTCGCGAGGATGACGAAGTCGGCGTCGAGAGTTTCTCCGTCATGGGTGGTTAGCCGCCAGTGCAGCCCCGTGTGGTGGGCGTCGACAACCTCGGTGCGGTAGCGGATCATTCGTTCGATGTTGTGCCGACGTGCCGATTGTTCGAAGTAGTTCTGGATCTCCGGGCCGGGCGAAAAGAACCGGCTCCATGACGGATTCAAGTCGAATGAGTACTGGTAAAGATGCGACGGCACGTCGCAGGTCAGCCCCGGATAGCGGTTGTCCCGCCAGGTCCCGCCGGAGCGGTCGGCCTTCTCCAGGATGGTGACATCGCGAAATCCCGCGCGGTCGAGCAGGATTGCCTGGCACAGCCCGGACATTCCGGCTCCGACAATCACGATCCGCGGTTCGCGGCGCATCAGGTGACTACCCTTGTCCGCGGCGTGAGCGCCACCTGCATCCGGGCCAGACCCCGCAGCGAGCTGTTGGTGGTCCACTCCGGCGCGCCGATGATGTCGATGCGCTGCACGCGCTCGACGAGTTCGCGCAGCACCGCCCTGCTTTCCATCCGAGCAAGACTCGCGCCCAGGCACAGGTGGATGCCCGACCCGAACGCGACATGGGAGGGATTACGCGCGGCAACGAATGCGTCTGGATTGTCGAACTGTCGCGGGTCACGGTTAGCCGCACCCCACAGCAGCGCCACGCGTGCGCCGGCCGGAATGGTCGCGTCGCCCACCCGGTAGGCGGTCTTCGCCGTGCGATAGAAACCCTGAATCGGCGACGAGAAGCGCAGCTGTTCCTCGATCGCGCTGCCGATGAGCGCGTCGGGATCCTGCCGGATGAGCTCGAACTGATCCGGGTTCTCCGACAACGTCAGGAACATGGTGCTCAACAGGTTAGTGGTGGTCTCGTTGCCGGCCAACAGGAGCAGCAACGCGAAATAGAACAGTTCGTCGCGGCTGATTTCGCCGTCGCCGGCGGTGGCCACCAGATGGCCCAGCAGGGCGTCGCCCGCCAACAACTCGCCGGTTTCGATGCGGCTGCAGAAGTACGAATGCAAGTGGCGCACGCCGTTGAGGGTGGGCACCATCTGCCACAAACCCTTCGCCGTCAGTTGGATGTTGGCCACTCGGACGGCCTCGTTGGACCAGTACCGGAAGAATTCCTCGTCCTCCGGCGGAATTCCCAAGATGTGCGCGATCATTCGCATCGGCAGCGGCACCGCGAGCCGTTGCACGACATCGGAACCCGGGTTGGCAAGTAGTTCGGAGAGCAGTTCACTCGCCAGCCGATCCACCGTCTCCTGCCATCCGCTGAGCACCCCGCGCGCGAACGCGGGCTGCACCTTGCGGCGTAACTCGGTGTGCCGCGGCGGATCCATGTTGAGCATCACGGGGATCTCCACTCGCGACCGCGTTACCCCTTCGGCGTTGGTCAGGATCGCGTCGTTGCGGGCCGCGGCGCGTACGTCGTCATACCGGCTCAGGATGAAGATGTTGCGCTTGCGGTTGTATCGGACCCGCGGGCCGGCCAGCAATTCCGCGTATCCCGGGTAGGGGTTGGCGGCGGTCACCGGATCGAACGGGTCGAAAGAGGTCTCGTACGCCCCGGGATAGTCCCGGCGCTTGAGCTTGGCGCTGAGATCGATGGTGATGTTGGTGTAGAGACTGTCTGCCATCGGCCTGGCTACCGACGTTGCCAACCGGATGTCGTGCCTGAGAGTCACGGCTCCTCCGTCCGTCCACCGGATCTGATCAACCGCTGCAAGCGCGACCGTAACAATTATTTCTGTAACAGACAATGGGGTTAGGATCTTCGCTATATGGAGATCACGATCGACCAGCTAGCCCAGCGCGTTTCCATGACCTCGCGCAACATTCGCGAGTGGCAACGCCAGGGTTTGCTGCCACCGCCCACCCGCCGCGGACGCGTCGGCATCTACTCCGACGAGCATGTCGCGCGGATCAGGCGGGTGCAGCAGCTGCACGCCGAAGGCTTCCCGCTGGACCTGATCCGGCGGATGATCGACACCGGCACCGGCAGCGAGAGCGACATCCGGCACTTGGCGGCCGAAGTGCTCGCCCCGTTCAGCACCGCAGGGCCGGTCACCGTGAGCCGCGCCGAACTCGATAACCGACTCGGCGTGGGCGCCGCCGCGCAGCTGGCCAAGCTCGGCCTGATCGCCGACGCTGACGGCGACCCGGTCTCAGTGCGTGATGCCGAGGCGCTGGATCTGATCGAAGGCCTCACCGGTACCGGCGTTTCGCTGGAGCGGCTGGTTGCCACGCTGGTCGACGTCCGCGGCCATCAACGCTCGATCGCGGACGTCATCCTGCGTGCCTACGCCGAGGACGTATGGGAGCCGTTCGTGTCGTCGAAATTCGCCGCGCAAGACTGGGGTTCGCTTGCCGACAATGCCGGGCGAGGCCGGCGACTGGTGAACGCCCTGCTGACCCATCTGCAGCACGCGGCGTTCGACGACGCCGCCGCATCGGTGATGTTGAGCGAAATCGAACACGCCGAAGAGGCACTGGACGGCATCACAAAGCCGCGTCGGCAGTCTTGACGAATTACAGTGTGGCCGGACGGATTACGACGACTGATTTGGTCTTCGGTCCGTCGTCGCGCAGCAGCGCGATCACCCGGCCGTCGGCGTCCTGCGCGGCGTAGACGCCGTCGATGCCGGCCGGCGTGAGCGCGCGACCGTTGGCGGCCGCGTCGGCCTCCTCGGCGGTGAGCTCGCGGCTCGGAAACACGTGCAGGCAAGCCTCATCGAGGGTGAAGCTCAATTGAGGTCGCTCGGCAAGCGCGTCGAGCGACCGCGCGCGGTTCAAACCGAACGAGCCGACGCGAGTGCGCCGCAGCGCGGTCAAGTGACCGCCGACCGTCAGCGCGTCGCCGAGATCGCGGGCCAGGGCGCGGATGTAGGTGCCGGACCAACAGTCGACTTCGACGTCGAGATCGATCAGGTGACCGTGGCGACGGGCCGCGAGGATCTCGAACCGGTCGATCCGCACTGGGCGGGCGGGTATTTCGACCGTGTGGCCCTCGCGAGCGAGGCGGTAGGCCCGCTGGCCACCGACCTTGATCGCGCTGACCGCCGACGGGACCTGCATGATGTCGCCGCGCAACCCGGCGATCGCGGCGGCGATGCTCGCGTTGGTCAGATGCTCGGCCGAAGCCTCTTGCAGCAGTTGACCGTCAGCGTCTTCGGTGGAGGTGGTTTGACCGAGTCGGATGGTGGCCGCATAGGACTTCGAGGCGCCGCTCAGCAAGCCCAGGATTTTGGTGGCGCGCCCGATCGCGATCACCAGCACGCCGGTGGCCATCGGATCCAGCGTTCCGGCATGGCCGACCTGGCGGGTGCCGAAGATGCGCCGGCAGCGTGCGACCACGTCGTGGCTCGTCATTCCGCCCGGCTTGTCGACGATGACAAGGCCGGC
>DASQSQ010000484.1:0-3051 GCA_035642315.1 Mycobacterium sp. | reverse complement strand
CGTGACCGGCGGAACGCGTCGACGTCCACGACGGGCACCAGTTCCTCGAATCGGGCTACGGCTTGACGCAGGGGCTAGTTGAGCGCCACCGTCATGCGCACCGCGGTGTGCGCGACGACCATGCTGCCGGTTGGTGCTGTCATCGGGACCTCCAGTGATTGGCTTTAGCCGCCGCGCGGTAACCGCTCCGCGCCACGGGAAAGTTCGGTCATTGAACCCTCACTGCCGACGATACCACCGTAAGTTCATTCACCGAACCTTGTACCTATACTGGACGGATGGCATTACCGTCTGACTATCCCGACCAATCGTGCTCACTGGCGCGCAGTCTCGAGGTCGTCGGCCAGAGGTGGACGTTGCTGATCCTTCGCGACGCCTTCTACGGCGTGCAGCGCTTCGACGACTTCAACTCCCACCTCAAAATCCCCCGCGCGGTCCTCTCGGAGCGACTCAAATCCCTGACCGCGGCCGGACTCCTCGAGCAGGTAACAGGGAGCACCGGCCGCGGCGAGTACCGGCTCAGCGACAAAGGCACAGCTTTGTGGCCGGCGGTGCGCGCACTGTTGGCATGGGGCGACGAGTATTACGCCCCCGAGGGGCCGCGGCGAGTGTTTCAGCACGCCGCCGACGAAGCGCCGCTGGACGAATTGGCCCGGTGCACCGCGTGCGGTGCGAGGCCCACGCCCCACGACACACTAGTCGCGCCTGGTCCCGGGCTTCCGGCGCCGTCCTCCGATGACGACGTCGTGACGGCGGCCCTGGCAAGGCCCCATCTGCTGCTCACCCCGGTCCGCTAGCGGCGCCGACCGCGGCGATGCCTACATGATCGAACCAGGCGAAGGGATCCAGTCGCCGTTGGCCGGCCAGGGCATCGAGACCTACCGTCGCCTCGACTGA
The DNA here is from genome assembly GCA_035642315.1 of Mycobacterium sp. Taxonomy (GTDB): domain Bacteria; phylum Actinomycetota; class Actinomycetes; order Mycobacteriales; family Mycobacteriaceae; genus Mycobacterium. The sequence goes on along the minus strand of DASQSQ010000484.1, from coordinate 2,154 downwards.
TCCGCGGCCGCTGTTCTCATCGGTCAATCGCTCAGCGTGGCGAGGCGTTCGTCGCGTGCAATGCAGAGCAAGGTGGCTCGGAGTTTCGCCGCTGCCGACTCGCCGAACACGTCGTTGAACCGGTCCTGCGCCAATTTCCAAGCTCGCCGACCCTGGGCAAACTTGGCGCGCCCCTCTTTCGTCAGTACTACACCGCGCCTTCGCCGGTCATCGTCGCCGGCCACCAACGCGACGAGACCGTCGCGTTCTAACGGTCGCAGGTTGTGCCCAAGGGCTGACCGGTCCAGCACGAGCGTCTCGGCTAATTCACCCATAGTGGGCGGAGCATCGGCCTGCCGATCGAGCTCCTCAAGGATTGCGTACTGAGTCGAGCGCAGTCCGGCCGGCGCCAAAGCGTCGTCGTACAACTGCGTCATGCGCCGGGTGGCCTTACGCATGGCGTTGCGCTGCATGGACTTTCGTCGGCTGTCTCATCGCGATGGGGCACGATGGTCCTCACCTTCCCCTGTTCAATGGTCGATCCCCCAATCTTAGGGCATATGCCCCCTTTACAACAATGGGCATATGCCCTAACTTCGAGGGTGACGCACTGAAGACACTCATTTGATAAAGGAGCCACCCATGCCGATGATCGACCTCACCTTGCCCGCCGGCGCCCTGCAACGCTCGGCCCTGACCACCCTGGTCGAGGACCTGACGACCACCGTGCTGCATTGGGAGGGAGTTGCCGACAACCCGGCCACTCGCGCGATGGCGTGGGCCTTCGTGCACGAATTGCCCCACGGGGCGGTCAACGTCGGCGGCAAGCCCGCCGAGCTGCCCATCTACCGCGTCTTTCTGACCATGCCGCAGGGCTTGCCGGGCATTACCGGCCCGCTCAACGAGCAGCGCCGCAACGCATTGGTGCGTGAGGTGACCGAGCGGGTGCTCGCCGCCGAGGGTGTGACCGACATCGACGCGCACGTGCATCGCGTCTGGTGCATGCTCAGAGAGCAGTCCGAGGGCTTCTGGGGCGCGACCGGACGCATCCTGCGCATGACCGACTGGGACGCGCTCGCTCAGGGCGGGGAGACCGCCGCGGGTCGCGGCCAACCCGCCTTCGCCGAATAGCGTTGGAAGTCAGCGCGATAGCTCACGATCAAAGGGACAACGAATCATGACCACGATACGAGATGACCGGATCGCCTTGTTCGCCAAGCTCCAGGATCCCGCTACCCAGCCGCAGTTCTGGGACCGGGTCGCCGATGACGTCGACTGGACCGTCGAGGGGACGCACCCTCTGTCCGGGCACTACCACGATAAGGCCCAATTCATTGCAGCGACGTTCGCCCGCTTGGCCGGACAGGCCGTCCCGGGCGGCGTCAAGCTGGAGGTCACGCACCTCTATGTCGACGGTGACACCACGATCGCCGAGCTTCACTCCACCGCAAAGACCAAGGAGCGAGCGGACTTCGCTCCAATGACTATTGCTGGGTGTGCCGCTTTGAGGGGGACATCATCGTCGAGGTGCGGGCCCACGTGGACTCGATGATGGTGGCCTACACCATCCTCCGCAACGAAGGTCAACGCGGCTGAAACGGCACTAGACACGCAGGGACGGGGCGTCTATGGCGGTGAAAAGCTTGAACGTCAAGCCTTTTCGGCGCCAATTGGATGCTCATCGGTGTTGAGTACGCCCTGTCGTTTTCGCGCTCGCGAGGCGCGGAGGTAGATGGCATTGCCGCATTCACGGGAGTCGTGGTACACAGCACTGTTATTGCGAGATCGGTCATAGAACGACACCGCGCACCGGTCGTTGCGGCACAGTTTCAGTCGGCGCCAGTTATCCAAACGTTGGGCGGTAAAGGTCTCGATCAGCACGATCGCGCTGACCCGACGGCTTCCGTCGCCGCGCGGCTCCAGCAGCGCCGCACCGTCGGCGCCGACCCGCACCGAAACGGATGCTGACGACAGCAGAGTGACGTCGCGAGGCCGATCGGCCGGGCGCACCAAGCTCGCCAGATCGGCCCGCAGGCAACGAAGCTTATCCAGGTCGGCTTGGGTGAGCAGCACACGGCTTTGCAGCACGCCCGTTTCGTGCGACCAGTTCTCTAGAGCCCCGTCGAGCCAGCGCCGTGCGCAGTCAAGGTCGCCGAGCAGATCAGCCGCGGGCTC
>DASQSQ010000483.1:0-7889 GCA_035642315.1 Mycobacterium sp. | reverse complement strand
GGCGGGGCAGGCGCTGGCTGCTGGACGGGTGGCGCGGCCGGAGGGGCAGGGGCAGCCGGAGGCGGCGGCATCGGTGCGGCCGGAGGCGGTAGGAGCGGCGGAGCCGCTGGCGGTAGGAGCGGCGGAGCCGCTGGCGGCGGCGCAGGCGCAAGGCCCGGTGCTGCCAGCGATGGCACGCCGGGCGGCGGCGTGTTGAGCGCCGGCTGCTGCGGGAGACCGGTGTCTTGGCCAACGCAGATCACCGTGCACGACGGGCGGAGCCCGGTCGGCTGCCACGGGTTGTTGCTCGGGTTCCCGCTCAGGTCGATCAGCGGCATCTGCGCAAGCTGGTCCGAGGGCGCCAAGCCGTGGATGTTGAGCGGCAGGTTCGGCCCGATGCCCTCAGGGCTCTCCAGATGCACATCGCCGAGCGGCGGTGGGGGTCCGGTAATCGGGGGTAGATCGACCGGGATGACGCCGGTAGCGTATGCCGCCGCCCAGCCCAGCACGTTCTCGGCGTACGGCATGGAGTTGTTGTAGCGCAGGATCGAGGCCATGACCTGCGACTGGTCGCGCAAGTTCAGGCCGCCGCTGCACAGGTATCGGGCGGCGGCCAGCGTGGCGTCGTACAAGTTCTGCGGATCGGCCACCCCGTCGCCGTCGCCGTCGGAGGCGTAGCGCGCCCATGTGCCAGGCAGAAACTGCATCGGACCCATCGCGCGGGCATAGGTGACGCGCCCGCCGCCGCTGCTTTGAACGATGACCTCGTTGCCCGGCAGCGTGCCGTCCAGCGAAGGGCCATAGATCGGCCGTATCGCGGTGCCGCGCGCGTCGGTGGCGCCGCCGTTGGCGTGCATCGACTCGATGCGCCCGATACCGGCCAGCAGGTTCCAGCTGATGCCGCATGCGGGGTCGGCAACGGCCATCATTCGTTCGGCATTGCGGTACGCCGACAGTGCCGTCGTCGGAATGCCTAGTGCGCCCGGTGTATTCACCACAGCCGTCGGCGGGGGAGCCGATGCTAAGGCCGCCGCGACGTGGAAGCCTGTCTTCGGATGCTGGACGGCGATGACCAGTGGCCCCGACGGGTCGGTGGAGGCGGGCGTGACCGCGGCAACCGGGGTGATGGCTGCGTCGCGCAGCGTCGATCTCGGTCCGGGAAACTGCGGGGCCGCGGCGCCCACGACTCCGCCGAAGATCAAGCAGGCGATCATCGCCACGCCGAATGCCGGGCTCCGGGCCGTGCGGGCCATCAACTGCTGCACGGTCGCAACGGTGGCAACGACGGCCGCAGGGATCCGGGTGGCCCGCGCCGCCCGAACCGCCGACTGCCGAACGTTGCTGAAGGTGTTAGCGAGGGCAGCCGGGATTTTCGGGGGTCGCGGCTTGCGAATTATCCGCTGCCGCATCTTTGCAAGAGCCAAGGCTCCCCCGATTCGCACTCGACCGTCCTCAATATTCGGGCCCTATTAGGCGCTTATGAAACCACTTTGGGCCTCGTGACCTAAGTCACCATACATAACTCTCTGATCACAGAGGTCACATTCGCAGAGTCTGTGAACGGCGACGATACTTGGTCGGGCCAGGTCAAACGGCAGACGTAAATTCTGTTCCGCCGGCGAGAATCGCATTTCGTTTCTTAACCGCTATTAGCTGGGTTTCGCGGCGTGCGCGTCCAAACCGTCGCCGTCGGTCGCGGCGGCTTCGCTCGCCCCGTCCGGGTGCTGGTCTTCCAGCAGGCGTCGCAGATCTTCCAATTCGCGGCGCACGTAGTCGCGCGTCTTCGCGACATCGCCGATCGCCAGCCGCAACGCGGCCAGCTCGCGGGCCAGGTATTCGGTATCGGCCTTGGTCTCTTCGGCCCGGCGTCGATCCTCCTCGAGCGCAACACGGTCTCGGTTCTCTTGGCGGTTCTGGGCCAGCAGGATCAGCGGTGCCGCGTAGGCGGCCTGGGTGGAAAAAGCCAGGTTGAGCAGGATGAACGGGTACGGGTCGAACCGCCAGGTCACCGCGGCCACGTTGATGATGATCCACACCACCACCACGACGGTCTGGATCAGCAGATAGGTACCTGTGCCGAAGAAGCGGGCAACTGACTCGGTGGCCTTCCCGACGGCCTCGGCGTCCACCCGGGGCGTGACGACTCGCGAGGTGCGCGGCGTATAGAGCCGGGGCCGCGGTGTCGACTTGCTCACGACGCTCCTCCTGCCGCATCCAAGGAGAGCTCGTCGTTGCTCGCCCGCCAGTCGTGTGGCAGCAGATGGTCGAGAACGTCATCCACGGTCACCGCGCCCAGCAGATGATGCTGTTGGTCGACCACCGGGCCGCAAACCAGGTTGTAGGCGGCCAGATAACGAGTCAGCACTGGCAGCGGAGTTTCTGGTGCCAGGACGGGCAGATCGGCGTCGACAATCCCGCCGACCAGCATGGACGGGGGCTCGCGCAACAGCCGCTGCAAGTGCACACAGCCCAGGTAATGCCCAGTCGGGGTGGCGGTCGGGGGACGCACCACCAACACCAGCGATGACAATGCCGGGGTCAGGTCGGGATCGCGGGCCCGGGCCAGCGCCTCAGCGACCGAGGTGTCCGGGGTCAACACCACCGGTTCGGAGGTCATCAGACCACCCGCGGTATCGGGGGAGTGTTTCAGCAGGCGGCGCACCGGGTCGGATTCCTCCGGGTCCATCTGGCGCAGCAGCCGCTCGGCCAGGGTTGGATTCATCGTGCCGAGCAGGTCGGCGGCGTCATCGGGGTCCATCTCCTCGAGCACGTCGGCGGCGCGTTCGTCGCCGAGCTGCATCAACAACTCCGCCTGCTCCTCCTCGGACAGTTCCTGCAGTATGTCGGCGAGCCGGTCGTTATCCAGCGCGCTGGCTACCTCGTAGCGCCGCTTGGCCGGCAGCTCACGTATTGCGTCGGCCACGTCGATCGGCCGCCACTTTTCGAACTGGTGCAGCAGCTGCGCCACGCCCTGGCCGGGCATCGCCAGCAACGAAGGGGTCAGCCCTTGCACGCTTCGCCAGCCCACGATGTGGGTATTGCTGCGCCGGGCGAATCGTCTGGGAATGCGCACCGCGACTCGAGTGACCATCCAGTCCCGGGTTCGAGTCTGCTCCAGGCCCAGGTCGGTGATGACGACCTCGGTGTCGGTGAGCTCCGGCAGTTCGGGGTCGTTGACCCGCACCTTGGTGTCGATGATCTGTCCCATCACCAGCACTTCGCCGGGCCGTTGCTCGAACCGGTTCAGTGACACGCTGGCGGTGTTGAGCGTCACGGCGCCCGGCTCGATCGCGGCGACCCGCAGAATCGGCACGAATATTCTTCGGCGCGAAAGCATTTCGACCACGAGTCCAAGGACGCGGGGTTGCTGGCGGACAATGCTGATGCTGACCACGACATCGCGTACCCGGCCGAGGGACTCGCCCATCGGGCCCAGCACCGTCATTCGCGACAGCCGTGCGGCGTACACCCTGTTGATCGAGGCCATGGTTGACAGGGTATTCAAGAGGGGTGAGTGAAGCGTGAGCAACGCCTATCGCCCCCGCCGTACTTGCCTCTCCGTGCCGGGTAGCAGCCAGAAAATGATCGACAAGGCCAAAAGCCTTCCCGCCGATGAGGTCTTCCTTGATCTGGAAGACGCCGTCGCGGCGGACGCGAAGGCCGCGGCCCGCACGCGGGTGGCCGCTGCGCTGGCGGAGCAGGGATGGGCCGGTCAGTTGCGCGGCGTTCGGGTTAACGGCTGGATAACTCCGTGGACTCACGCCGACATCACCGAGGTGGTTTCCGCCGTCGGCGCAGCGCACGACGCCCGGCTCGATGTTGTGGTGCTGCCCAAGGTTTCTGACGTTTCCCACGTTCAGGCGCTTGATCTGCTGCTGACTCAGTTGGAGATGCTTCACGGCCTTCCGGTCGGCGGGATCGGCATCGACGCGCAGATCGAAGACGCCCGCGGGCTGATGAACGTCGATGCGATCGCGGCCGTGCCGCGAGTGCAGGCACTGGTGTTGGGTCCCGCCGACCTGATGGCCAGCCTGAACATGCGCACGCTGGTCGTTGGCGAGCAGCCCGAAGGCTACGACGTGGGCGACGCCTACCACCATGCGCTGATGACCATCCTGGTGGCTGCCCGTGCGCACGGTATCGCCGCGGTCGACGGCCCGTATCTGAAAGTGCGTGATGTGGAGGCGTTTCGGCGGGTGGCGGGCCGATCGGCCGCTCTCGGCTATGACGGCAAATGGGTATTGCATCCCGACCAGATCGCGGCGGGCAACGAGATCTTCAGCCCCCGCCAAGCCGACTACGATCACGCCGAGCTGATCTTGGAAGCCTACGAATGGCACACCTCAGCGGCCGGCGGTGCCCGCGGGGCGGTGATGCTCGGTGACGAGATGCTCGACGAAGCCAGCCGCAAGATGGCGCTGGTGATCGCCGCGAAAGGACGCGCGGCCGGTATGCAGCGGCAGTCGGATTCGTTCGTGCCGCCGAACGGGTCAGGTTGAGGAAGGCGTTACGGACGGCGAGTGCGAGGCCGCCACCACCCCGAGCACGAGTAACACCAGCAGCACCGCTGCAGTCGCGCCGATCACGATCCCGGCGATGGCAAGTCCGCGCCCCTGCTGATTGGTTCGCTTGATCTGACTGAGCGCGACTACCCCGAGTACCGCACCGACGATCGGAATCAGTATCCCGATGTAGCAGACGAAGGACAGCGGGATGCCGAGCAGTCCACCCGCGACGGAGGTCACCAGGGAACCGATGGCTAATCCATTGGTCTCGTGCGAACGATCCCGGTAAGGCTGATACGCGTCGTACGGGCCGGGATATCCGGGCGGGCCACCGTAGCCACCCCCATAGCTCGGTGGCGGATAGGGCTGGCCGTATTGCGGCGGTGGCGGATATGACGGACCGCCGTAGCCCTGGGCGTCTTGATAGCCGGGCGGCCCGTAATCGGCTCGGCCCGGATAGGGAGGCGGCGAATTGGCTGGTGGCGGATACGCCGGTGGTTGATAGGCCGGCGGCGGATAGTCAGCGGCCGGCGGGGTCCACGGCGGCGCCGGCGGTGGCGGGTCCTTTGGCGCGTTCGGACTGGGCTGGGCGTACGCGGGCGGGGCGAACTCCTCCCACGGGCGCGCCTCCGGGCTCTGTGGCGGGTGCTTTGCTTCGTCGCGGCCTTCCCCGCCGAAGTCGCCGCCCTGGAATGTCATGTGTTCAACCTAGCGTCACGGAAGCACGACCCGGGCGAATGAGCCGTTTGCGCTGGTGGTGGGGCCGTCGGGGCGCCGGCGGCGGCGCTGCGATGTCCGCCACTGGCGGGGCGGAGGACAATGAAGCCATGACGAGTCCCTTCCAGCCCGGGCAGGTTCCCGGTGCCACGCCCGGCACCCCGGCGGCAAGCCGGCGTGCCCCCGGATTGCCGACGCCGCCGAAAGGCTGGCCGGTCGGGTCATACCCCACCTACGCGGAGGCGCAACGAGCCGTCGACTACCTGTCCGAGCAGGAGTTTCCTGTGCAACAGGTGACGATCGTCGGAGTCGACCTGATGCAGGTCGAACGGGTCACCGGTCGGCTGACCTGGCCGAAAGTGCTCGGCGGTGGTGTGCTCACTGGCGCCTGGCTGGGGCTTTTCATCGGTCTGGTGCTGGGATTTTTCAGCCCCAATCCCTGGGGGGCGCTGACGACCGGCCTGGTCGCCGGGGTGTTCTTCGGCTTGATCAGCTCCGCGGTGCCCTATGCGATGGCGCGCGGTACGCGGGACTTCAGTTCGACGATGCAATTGGTCGCCGGCCGCTACGACGTGCTCTGCGACCCGCAAAACGCGGAGCGGGCCCGGGATCTGCTCGCCCGATTGGCAATCTGACCCGACTTCCGGCTGACCGTTTCCGGGCGTGTTGCATATGACGCGCGCCTGGCTCTAGCGTCGGCCGCGGGAGAAAGGACCGTGTGGTGGCGAGTCGTCGCGGGCGCGCGGTCCGGCTGAGCGCGGTCGCGATGGCGGTGCTGTCCACCGCATCGGTGGTATCGGCCTGCGGACCCGGCGACAGCGGGCGGCTGATCAGCTTCTACACCCCGGCCAGCGGCGCGGCGACGTTCACGGCGGTCGCCAAGCGATGCACCGACCAACTCGGCGGGCGCTTCACCATCCGGCAGTTCAGCCTGCCCCGGTCTTCCGACGACCAGCGGCTGCAGCTGGCCCGCCGGCTCAGCGCCGACGATCGCACGGTGGACGTGATGGCGCTGGACGTGATCTGGACCGCGGAGTTCGCCGAAGCCGGTTGGGCGCTGCCGCTGTCGGACGACCCGTCCGGCCGTGCCGAGGCCGACGCCAAGACTGACACGCTGCCGGGACCGCTGGCCACGGCCACCTGGAAGCACCGGCTCTATGCCGCACCCGTCACCACCAACACCGAATTACTTTGGTACCGGCCGGATTTGATGGACCAGCCGCCGACAACCTGGAACGCGATGGTGGACGAGGCAACCCGGTTGCACAACGCGGGCAAGCCCAGCTGGATCGGCGTACAGGCCAGCCAGGGCGAGGGTTTGGTGGTGTGGTTCAACACGCTGCTGGCAAGCGCGGGCGGCCAGGTGCTGTCCGACGACGGCCACACGGTCACGCTGACCGATACGCCCGAACACCGTGCCGCCACCGTCACCGCTCTGCGGATCCTCAAGGCGGTGGCCACCGCACCCGGCGCCGACCCGTCGATTACCCGGACCGACGCGGGCACCTCGCGGTTGGCGTTCGAGCAAGGTAAGTCCGCGCTCGAGGTCAACTGGCCGTATGCGCTGGCATCCATGCTGCAGAACGCGGTGCAGGGCGGGGTGGCGTTCTTGCCGCTCAATCGCCGTCCCGATCTGGCCGGCAGCATCAACGATGTCGGCGCGTTCGTCCCGACCGACGAGCAGTTCCGGGCAGCCTACGACGCCAGCAAGAAGGTGTTCGGTTTCGCCCCCTACCCCGGCGTGCGGCCCGGCCGGCCGGCCAAAGTGACGATCGGCGGGCTGAACCTCGCGGTGGCCAAGACCACGCGCCACAAAGCCGAGGCCTACCAGGCGATCAGATGCCTGCGCGACGCGCGAAGCGAGAAGTACATCTCCCTGCAAGGGGGTCTGCCCGCGGCCCGGGCCTCGCTGTACTCCGACCCGCAATTCCAGGCGAAGTACCCGATGTACGACATTATTCGCCGACAACTCACCAATGCCGCTGCCCGGATCGCGACGCCGGTCTACCAGGCGGTGTCCACTCGGCTGTCAGCCACCCTGAGCCCGATCAACGAGATTGATCCGGACAGGACCGCCGACGAGCTCACCAGACAGGTGCAGAAGGCGATCGACGGCCGGGGACTGTTGCCGTGACCCGCGCCGACGACGATGCAGAGCGAAGCGATGAGGAGGAGCGGCGCTGATGACCTGCGCCGACGACGATATACAAGGCAGCGATGAGGTGGGGGCCTCCCGCTTGCGGGGGAGAGCGGCGCTGATGACTGCCGTCCCGCGCACCGAGAACCGGCGGTCGGAGTGGCGGCTGGCGTGCGTACTGGTGGCCCCCGCGGTGATCGTGATGCTGGCAGTCACCGCCTATCCGATCGGCTACGCGGTGTGGCTGAGCCTGCAGCGCAACAACTTGACCACTCCCAACGACACCGAGTTCATCGGGCTCGGCAACTACCAAACCATCCTGACTGACCGGTATTGGTGGACGGCACTTGCAGTGACGCTGGCGATTTCGGTTGTTTCGGTCTCGATCGAGTTCGTGCTGGGCCTGGCGCTGGCGCTGGTGATGCACCGCACGCTGATCGGCAAGGGTTTGGTGCGCACCGCGGTGCTCATTCCTTACGGCATCGTCACGGTGGTCGCCTCCTACAGCTGGTACTACGCCTGGACGCCGGGCACTGGCTACCTGGCCAACT
>DASQSQ010000482.1:0-13893 GCA_035642315.1 Mycobacterium sp. | reverse complement strand
GTGGGCGCCGGCGAACACGATGTGGTGCCTTTGCTGCGTGAGGGGGTGGCGATCGCGGCGATCAACGCCCCCGAGTCGGTGGTGATCTCAGGTGCAGAGCCCGCAGTGAGCGCGATCGCGCAGCGGTTCGCTCAGCAGGGCCGGCGGGTCCGCCCGCTGGCCGTCTCCCACGCGTTTCATTCGCCGTTGATGGAGCCGATGCTCAAGGAGTTTGCGCGGCTAGCCGCCGGGGTTAAGGTGCGCAAGCCGCAGATTGGGGTCGTCTCGAACGTCACGGCCAAGCTGGCCGGATCGAATTCTGATTTTGGCTCGGCGCGGTACTGGGTGGACCATATCCGCCGGCCTGTGCGATTCGCCGACAGTGCGCGCCATCTGCAAACCCAAGGGGCGACGCACTTTATCGAGGTGGGTCCCGGTAGTGGTTTGACGGCCGCCATCGAACAGTCGCTGTCGCCTACTGAGGCCGTGGTGGTCTCGGTGTTGGGCAAAGACCGCCCGGAGGCGGCCTCACTGATGGGGGCGGTCGGCCACTTGTTCACCACAGGAGTGCGGGTTGATTGGCCGGCGGTGTTTGCCGACTCGGGCGGACGGCGGGTCGAGTTGCCCACCTACGCATTCCAGGGGCGGCGGTTTTGGTCGACGCCGGCCTCGACTGGGCCCGCTGATGCGACCGGCTTAGGTGTGGGGGGGACCGCGCACGCGCTGTTGGGTGCGGTGGTGGAGCGACCCGATTCTGGCGGGATGGTATTGACCGGCCGGTTATCGCTGGCGGCTCAGCCGTGGTTGGCCGATCACCTGGTGGGCGGAGTGGCGCTGTTTCCGGGGGCCGGTTTTGTGGAGTTGGTCATCCGCGCCGCTGATGAGGTCGGGTGCGCGATCATCGACGAGCTCGTGCTGGCCACGCCGCTGGTAGTGCAGCGGGGCGCCGGGGTGCAGGTGCAGGTGGTCGTCGGGCCCGCCGGAGAGTCCGGCAGCCGTGCGGTGTCGGTGTATTCGCGGCGCGAACAATCGGACGCCGAGTGGTTGCTGCACGCTGAGGGCATGTTAGGGGTAGCCGCCGCCGAGGCCTCGGTGGATCTGTCGGTCTGGCCGCCGGTCGGTGCGGAAAGCGTGGACATTTCGGATGGCTATGCACGGCTCGCGGCGCGCGGCTACGAGTACGGCCCGGCGTTTCAGGGACTGTTGGCGATATGGCGGCGCGGGCCGGAGCTTTTCGCAGAGGCCGCCGCCCCCGCCGAGGCCGGTGCTCACGTCGACGGAATGGGAATTCATCCAGCCCTGTTAGACGCGGTCTTGCACGCCGCGGCGCTTGCCGCCGACACCACTCAAACGATGTTGCCGTTTTGCTGGCGGGGGGTGTCGCTCCATGCGGGCGGCACTGGTCGGGTGCGGGCCCGCTTGACCGCGTTGGGTGCGGATGCGATGTCGGTCGAGGTGGCCGATGCTGCGGGTTTGCCGGTGTTGACAGCGCGCTCGCTGGTGACCCGCCCGATGACCGCTGAGCAGTTACACGCCGCGGTGACGACGGCTGCCGGCCGCCGCGATTGCGAACCGCTGGATGTGATGTGGTCCCCAATACCGCTGAAGCCCAACACAATTGACCGGCCGGAGCAGCTCCCGGTGATCTCCTGGGAGGACTTCTGGGCCGGTGATGATGGTGAGAGCGCTGATGGCGGGCGTGTGGTGGTATGGCAATGCGGTTCTGCCGGCGACGATGTGGTGAGCTCCGTGCATATCGCCACCCACGCCGCCCTGCAAGTGCTGCAGCGCTGGCTAACCGGCGGTCAAATGGACACTTTGGTCATCCTGACCCATGGTGCGGTGGCGTTGCCCGGTGAGAATGTCAGCGACCTGGCCGCCGCAGCGGTATGGGGATTGGTGCGTTCAGCGCAGGCCGAGCACTCGGGTCGCATCGTGCTGATCGACGCCGACACGGAGGTCGATGTGGGGGCGCTCGCCGCGGCCGGGGAAACCCAATTGCTGGTGCGCGCCGGCGCTGTGCACGCCGCCCGGCTGGCCCCGGCGCCGTCACTGCTGGCGTTACCGGCAGAGGAGCCGGCGTGGCGGTTGTCGGCCGGTGGTGGCGGGACGTTGGAGGATCTGCTGATCCAGCCCTGTCCACAGGCACAAGCACCTCTGCAACCTGGGCAGGTCCGGGTGGCGGTGGCCGCAGCCGGGGTCAATTTCCGGGATGTGGTGGCGGCGTTGGGCATGTATCCCGGCCAGTCCCCGGTGCTGGGTGCGGAAGGCGCCGGATTGGTGGTGGAGACCGGTCCTGAGGTCGCCGGTGTGGCCGTTGGTGACGCCGTTATGGGGTTGATCGATGGGGCGGGTCCGCTCGCGGTGGTGGACCGGCAACTGCTGGTGCAGGTGCCGCGAGGGTGGTCGCTTACCCAAGCCGCGGGTGTGCCGGTGGCGTTTCTGACGGCCTGGTACGGGCTGGCGGACTTGGCCGGGATCCGTGCTGGGGAATCGGTGCTGATACATGCCGGTACCGGCGGTGTGGGTATGGCCGCGGTGCAGCTGGCCAGGCATTGGGGGGTGGAGGTTTTCGTCACCGCCAGCACTGGTAAGTGGGACACGCTGCGCGCCATGGGTTTTGACGAGGACCACATCGCAGATTCCCGGACGCTGAAGTTTGAAGAGAAGTTCTCGTCGGTCACCGAAGGCCGCGGGGTCGATGTGGTGCTCGACTCGCTGGCGGGCGAGTTCGTGGACGCCTCGCTGCGCCTGCTGGTCCGCGGCGGGCGTTTTATCGAGATGGGCAAAACCGATATCCGCGACGCGCAGGTGATCGCCACGCAATATCCCGGCGTGCGCTATCAGGCGTTCGACTTGGCCGAGGCCGGCCCGCAGCGCATCGAGGAAATGCTGAATGAGTTGAAGGAGCTGTTCGAGGCCCGGGTGCTGCAGCGGCTGCCGGTAACCACCTGGGATGTACGCTCGGCCGTCGAGGCCTACCGGTTCGTCAGCCAAGCCCGCCACATCGGCAAAGTTGTCTTGACTATGCCCGCGGCGCTTGGTGATGAGCTTGCCAAAGGCACGGTTTTGATCACCGGCGGCACCGGGATGGCTGGTGCTGAGCTGGCTCGCCATGTGGTTAACGCATACGGGGTCCGGCATGTTGTGTTGGCCAGTCGGCAGGGCGGGCGCGCCGAGTCGACCGCGGAGTTGACCCTCGATTTGGCGCGCGCCGGTGCCCAAGTACAGGTGCTGGCCTGCGATGTCGCCGATCGACGCGCGGTGGCGGAGTTGCTGGCCCAGCTGGCTCAGCGGTTTCCGCCGCTGTGCGGCGTGATTCATGCTGCCGGGGTGCTCGACGATGCGGTGATCACCTCGTTGACACCGGAGCGGGTGGATACGGTGTTACGGGCCAAGGTGGACGCGGCGTGGAACCTGCACGAGTTGACCCGCGACCTAGGGTTGTCGATGTTTGTGCTGTGTTCGTCGATCGCCGGCACGGTGGGTGCCGCGGGGCAGGGTAATTACGCTGCCGCCAACGCGTTTTTGGACGGGCTGGCCGCTCATCGGCAGGCCGCCGGACTGCCGGGGGTGTCGGTGGCGTGGGGATTGTGGGAACGTTCCAGCGCCATGACCGCGCATTTGAGCGACCGAGATCTGGCCCGACTCAACCGTGACGGGCTGGCGGCGATGAACGCTGCGCAGGCACTGGAGTTGTTTGACGCCGCGCTGGCAGTGAATCACCCGGTCGTCGTCGCCACCCGCCTAGACCGCGCAGCACTGGACACCCGGGCGCTGCGCGGCGAGTTGCCGACGTTGTTCAGCGGCCTCGCGCGCCGCCCGCGGCGACGCATGGCAGACCACGTCGTTGATACCACCCAATCGAGATCGGCGCTGGCCCAACGTCTACAGGCGCTGGCCCCCGACGATCAACATCGCCTGCTGGTAGAGATGGTGTGTTTGCATGCGGCGGCGGTGATGGGCCACCCCGCGCCTGAGGAAATCGACCCTGACACCACGTTCCAGGGTCTGGGCTTTGACTCGCTGACTGCTGTCGAGCTGCGCAACCACTTCAAGGCCGCCACGGGGCTGACCTTGTCACCCACGCTGACCTTCGACCACCCCACCCCGACCGCGGTCGCTGTCTATTTAGGCCGGCAATTCGCCGAAAGCCGCGATCTCGAAACCGATGAGGGACAACCGGTTCTGATTTAACGGACTGGCACCGCCAACGGCGCGGTGTTGTCCTCCTCGGCGGGCGGTACCGGCTGAGGTCTTGGTTTGCCGTAGTCACCGCGGGGATGGACAACCAGCGGCCACCAGAACCAGCGGCCCAGCATGGTGGCGAGTGAGGGCATCAGCAGCGTGCGCACAACCAGGGTGTCCAGGAGCAGGCCGACACAAACGGTGGAACCGAACTGGCCCAGAACTAGCAAGTCGCTGCCCAGCATGGAAGCCATGGTGAAGGCAAAGACCAGACCCGCGGCCGTCACGACGCCACCAGTGCCGGCCATGGACCGGATGTATCCCGTCTTGAGTCCGGCGTGGATCTCTTCCTTGAACCGGGAGACCAGCAGCAGGTTGTAGTCGGATCCGACCGCCAACAGGATGATGACCGACAGCGCCATCACGATCCAGTGGATCTTGATGCCGAAAAGGTCCTGCCAAATCAGCACGGACAGTCCGAACGATGCCGCGATCGAGCTGGCGGCGGTGCCGACGATGACCAATGCCGCGACAACGCTTCGGGTGAGTAACAGCATGATCATGAAGATCAGCGTCAACGCCGACACCACCGCGATCATCAGGTCGTATTTGGCGCCGTCGTGCATGTCCCTGAAGGTTGCGGCGGTACCGCCGAGATACACCCTGGCATCCGACAGCGACGACTGCTTGAGTCCCTCCTGGGCGGCGGTTCGCTCCGCAGACACACGGGCGATGCCCTCGGGCGTCATCGGGTCACCCTGGTGGGTGATGAAGAACCGCACCGACTTTCCGTCGGGGGAGAAAAACATCTTCACGCCGCGGATGAATTCCGGGTTCGAGAACGCCTCGGGCGGCAGGTAGAAGAGGTCGTCGTTCTGCGACTTGTCGAAACTTTGCCCCATCACGATGGAGGTATTACTCATCGCCTCCATCTGGTCGATCATCGCGTGGAACGTTTGATACATGGTCAGCGTGAGACCGTGCGTCGTTTTCAGCGTTTCGAGCATGATCGGGATCAGCTGCTCCAACTCATGCGAGGCCTGCGCGGTGCGGGTGATGTCGCCCGAGAGAACGTGGAACTTCTCGGCGAGTTGGTCGATCCCGTCTAACGAGTCGAATATCGACCGGAACGAATAGCAGATCGGGATGTCGAAGCAGTGCTTGTCCCAGTAGAAGTAACTGCGGATCGGCCGGTAGAAGTCGTCGAAATCCGCGATGTGGTCGCGCAGGCTGTCGGTGATCTCCGATGTTTCCTCGGTGGTCTTGGCGCTGTCGAGGGCCGCAGAGGCCAGGTCATGGGTGACCTTCGCCTGGCGTTCCGTCACCTCGATCATGATCTGCATCTCGTCGGCCATCTTCAGAATGTCTTTCATTCTGTCTTTCAGAAAGTCCATGTTCTGCATGGTCGTCTGGGCCTGAATGCTGTTCTGAAAGGGAATCGAGCTGTGCTGAATCGGAATCCCCAGGGGTCTGGTGATGTCCTGGATCATCGCGATCCCGACCGTGCGGATCTCGTTTTTGGCGACCTTGTCCAACACCAGCATGTCGGCGGGATTACGCATATCGTGGTCGGCCTCGATCATCAGCAGGTCCGGATTCATCCGGGCTTCGGAGAAGTGCCGGTCGGCGGCGGCATACCCGATGTTCGACGGCGCTGATTCGTGCAGGTAATGGCGGTCGTTGTAACTGGTGGTATATCCCGGCAGCGCGACCATGCCGACCAGCACAACAGCTGCGCTCACCGCGAAAACCGGTGCGGGCCAACGCACAACGGCTGTGCCAACCCGTCGCCACAGTTTTCCGCGGGACTGGGTCTTTTTCTCGAAGAGACCGAAGCGGCTGCCCAGGAAGACCACCGCCGGGCCTAGTGTCAGGCCGGCTGCCACCACGACGATCATGCCGATGGCCACCGGCGGGCCCATGGTGTTGAACCAGGGCAGCCGCGCGAAGCTCAGGCAGTATGTCGCGCCCGCGATCGTCAGCCCCGAGCCCAGCACGACGGGGGCGACTCCACGAAATGTGGTGTAGTAGGCGGTTTCCCGGTCTTCGCCGGCCGCACGCGCTTCCTGATAGCGGCCGATGAGGAAGATTCCGTAGTCCGTCCCGGCGGCGATCGCCAGCATTGTCAGGATGTTCGCGGCGAACGTGGTGAGCCCGAACGCGTTGTTGTAGCCCAGTACCGCAACGATTCCGCGTGCACAGGCCAGCGCGACAAACGTCATGAACAGCTGAATCAAGGTGGTAACGATCGAGCGGTAGACCAGCAGCAGCATGATCGCGATCGCGGCCAGGGTGAACAGCGTGATTTTGGCCAGGCTGTCGTTGCCGATGACGTGCATGTCGTCGGACAGCGCCGCCGGGCCGGTGACATAGGCCTTCACCCCGGGCGGCGCGGGTTCGTTGTCGACAACCTTGCGGACGGCTTCGACGGATTCGTTCGCCTGCGTGGTGCCCTGGTTGCCGGCGATGTTGGCCTGGACGTAGGCGCCCTTGGCGTCGGCGCTCTGCGCGCCCGCCGCCGTGAACCGGTCGCCCCAGAAATCCTGGATGTGCTGGACGTGCTCAGTGTCCTGCCGCAGCTTACGGACGATGTCGTCGTAGTAGTGGTGCGCGGCTTCGCCGAGCGGTTGCTGACCCTCCACCACCACCATCACGGTGCTGTTGGAATTGAATTCCTTGAAGTTGTGCCCCATTCGCATCATCGCCTTCATCGACGGTGCGTCCAGGGGCGCCATCGGCGCTGAGTGGTTTTCGCCGACGACTTCCAGGGTCGGGACGGCGACGTTCACCACGACGGTCAGCACTACCCAGCCCAAAATGATGGGAATCGCGAAGATGCGGATGAAGTGCGGGATGACCGGTCGGTGGGGGTGCTTGACCTCGGTGGTGTCTGTGCCGGTCATGCGGACTTCACCAGGCAGAAGGTCTGGGCGTTGTGGCCGTTCGAGCTCCGATGCTCCCGGAGCACGCCGTCGACGGTGATCCGGCAGGCGATGTGGCCGGCGTCGGTCTGCGCCATGATGTTGGCGCTAACCGCGGGCAAGGTAGTGGAGATGGTGTACGACCACGGCAGCGATGCTCCGTTGACCTGATGGGTGTTGGCGTCGGCGTCCCAGTAGTTGATGTTCGCGACACTGCCGGGCGGGCCGTCGATCTCGTACTTCACGACCTTCGGGTTGAACTGTACGATCTTGATTCCGGCCCCCGCGTTGGCGTTGAGGTCCTGCGAGCCGAACACCTTGTGCAGCCGTAACACGACGAGCCCGGAAACGGCCAGCACGACCACTAGAAGCAACGGGATCCACCAGCGTCTGAGCAGGCCGCCAATCGAAATCGCTCTCACTCGGTCTCCTCCCGCCACCCGTCCGGAGTCTTCTTCATCGCCGATGCCGTTAGAACCTTCGCTCGGCTAACTATGCTAGACGGTAGGGCACGACCGCGTTCCGCTAGGCCCCTTTGATGTGAGCGGGCTTACCGGTGCGGAACCGAACGCCCGGTGATCGGTGGCAAGTCGGCCAGCGTGACGATCCCGGGCCTGGCCGCGACGACTGCCGGGACCGCGTTGGTGACCGGCATCGCGGTGTAAATCATCCCCAGGCCCATGAATCCGGGCTCGGTCCAGTCCTTCGGCGGCAGGCAATGAATGACCGTGCGCATGTTGGGCAGGCCGAAAACTTGAATGACGTGGCCGTGCTCCAGTGGTTTCGGCGGCACGACGTGACTGCCCATGGTCCAGTTGAACCCGACGCTGACCACATTGCGGTCGCCGACCCAGCCGCGGTGGTAGCCGTACACGCTGCCGACCGTGCCGGCCGGAATCTTCATGAAGCCCAGATCGGAGTCGCCGGTGGCGGCGGTGAAGGTGACATCGAAAGTCAACTTGTCCAGCTTCGCTCCGATCGCATCGGCCATCATCGCGGCCGATTCGGCGAAGACCTCGCTTTCGCGGCGCACATTCTCGGCCAGCCCCGGGGTGTCGGGGTCCTGCGAGAAACCCATCGCCGTCTGGGTTTCCGCCGATTCGTAAGTAGAGCAGTCCACCGATTCGGTGATGCGGATCTCGTCGACGCGCGCACAGGATCCGCTGAGCGCCATGCCGACCAAGTTGGTCATCCCCGGGTGCGCGCCGCTGCCGAAGATCGTCGAGCCGCCCCGGTCGCAGGCCTCGAGAATCCGTTGCCGGTCCTGCGGGGTCTGCTTGCCGCCGGTGATCCATGCCGCGCTCGTGCAGACATTGACGCCGGATTCGAGCAGCCGAACCAACTCGTCCACGCTGGGCCACAGCGGGTTATAGCAACAAGCGTCCGGCCGCAATGCCAGCAGCGCGTCGATGTCGTTGGTGGCCTTGACCCCGGTCGGCTCCGGCCAGCCGGACAACTCAGCGGCGTCCACTCCGACTTTGTCCTGCCCGTGGGCGTAGACGCCGACGAGTTCCATGTCCGGTCTGCCGATGATCGCGTGCAGCGATCGCCGCCCGATGTTGCCGGTAGTCCACTGGATCACACGAAACGGACGGTCTGCGCTCATCGGGGGCTCCTTTGCCGCCGGTCGGCTCAGGCGTCCAACCGGATGAATTGGTCCTCGCGGTACTGTTCGACGCAGGCGGCGCGCCGGATCTTGCCACTCGTCGTGGTGGGAATCGACCCGGCCGGCACCAGAACGACGTCCCCGACATTCAAGCCGTGCGCATTAGAGATCGCGGAGGTGACGTCGCTTTTGACCCCGCTGAGCCGGTGCAACGCATCCTCGCTGGGCTCGCCGCCCTTCTTCAGCTCGATCACGGTGACCAGCTGCTCGGTGCTATCCACTGGGACTGATATCGCCGCGACCCGGCCATGGGTGATCTTTTGGACCGTCGCTTCGATGTCCTCGGGATAGTGATTACGCCCACGGATGATCAGCAGATCCTTGATGCGGCCCACGATGAACAGCTCACCCTCGTAGATGAAACCCAGGTCGCCAGTTCGTAGCCAGGGCCCGTCAGGCGTGCCGGGCGACGGGTCGACGAGTGTGCCGCCGAAGCAGCGCTGCTCCTCCGGCGGTTTGTGCCAATAGCCGTCGGCGACGTTCTCGCCATGTACCCAGATCTCGCCGACCAAGTCAGACGGACACTCGCGATGTGTCTCGCTGTCGACGATCCGCAGTTTGGGTGATTGCGGCACTTGGTATTTGACCAGCGGGGTGCCGCTCCCGGCCGCGCACCGCTCGACGCGCCCGGCGCCGAGCTCGCCGATATCGAAGTGCACCGCCGGCGATGATTCACTCCACGTGCCGCTCGTTACGAAGACGGTTGCCTCCGCCAGACCGTAGGACGGGCGCATCATATGGTCCTGGAAATTGAAGTGCGCAAAACGATCGACGAAGCGTTGCAGTGTGGCGGCCTCGACACGTTCGGCGCCGCTGATGATGCCGAGCACTCCGCCGAGGTCGAGCCCCGCCAGATCGTCGTCGGCCGTTTTGCGGGCGGCCAAGTCGAATGCGAAGTTGGGCGCCGACGACCACGCGTGCGGATTCTCGGCCAGAGTTCGCACCCACCGGGCCGGCCTTTCCAAGAAGGCAACCGGGCTCGTCAACTCCGCCCGATACCCGCCCAGGATTGGTGCGCAGACTCCCAGCACCAAACCCATGTCGTGATAGAAGGGCAGCCACGACACGATCGTGGTATCTGATGGGACTTTGGAGTTCGCGAAAAAGCTCTGCATCAGCTGCTCGAAATTCACCGTGAGGTTGCGGTGCGACATAACGACGCCGGTTGGCAGTCGAGTCGAACCCGAGCTGTACTGCAAATACGCGATGCTAGGCAAATCAGTTGTGGGAACACTTGTTCCGCCATCGGCATCCAGATTCAACGAATCGATCGCGACGATCTTCGGCGCAGTGTCCATCCGTGATTGGTCAATATAATCGCCGACATCCTCCGCGGCCTCGGACGTCGTGAGAACAACCGCGGGCGAGGTGTCGGCAAACACCGCGCCTACCCGCTCGTAACTTGAGCCGCGATGCGGCAACGGGAGCGGAACGGCGATAAGCCCAGCCTGCATGGATCCCAGGAACGCCAGGATGTAATCAAGGCCCTGGGGGGCCAGGATTACTGCTCTGTGTCCGACCGACCCATGAAGGCGGAGTTCGCGTGCCATATTCAGCGTTCGGCGGGATAACTGCGACCAGGTGAGACTCTCGGGGACACCCGCCCAGTCGTTGTCGTAATCGGTGAAAGTGAACGCCACATCATCGGGCCGCAGGGCGGCCCGCCCGTGCAACATCGAAAGGATAGAGGAATGAGGCATAGGCGTCAGATTTCGTCCGTTGGCTGTGGGTGGAATCAGGGACCGGTTTCGCCTGCGCCGTGCGACAACACGGACATGGCACCGGCGAGAATCTGCGAGAACGGGTCAGCGCCGCCGCCGAATGTGGCCTGGTTGGCCGGCGCGGTGACGACCGCGGGGTCGAAGCCGTGCACGGGGTCGACCTGGACCGGAGCGGTCGACGGGTCGTCGTTTCGCGAATAGCCCCTATTCACCCGGGGGATCAATATCGCGTCAAGCTTGTTCAGCGTGTCCTCGGGGATCCCGATGTAAGCCAGCGGCATCACCAGCGGAAGGTGCTTTTGCGGGACCATGATCGTGGTGTCTTTCGCGCCCCGGGAGTTGATCGTCGTCCTGATGTTCTGCGGCGGCACCATGCTCGCGTTCGTGAAGGCCACCGCGGTGTGACCGGTGGCCAGGCCCATCAGCGTGTTGGCGAGAGCGAACAGGTTGTCCGGCCGGTCGGGAAAGTCGGCGATCGAGTCGTAGGCAGCCACGAACCTATTGGTGTCGTACTGGCTCTCGTAAGGCGGTGGCATGGTGTAGTCCAGTGCCGGAACAACGCTGCCGACCGGGAAAGTGGCGGACAAGAAGCTCTGGCCGAAGGCGTGATGCCCAATCGGGTCGCCGAATGTGGCGAAGTTCAGCGTGTTTGGCGGGGGAGCAGTCGGGTCATTCGCCAGTCGAGCCTGCGCGCCGTCGACCACGAACCCGCCCTCGGACAATCCGATCGCAGTACCGGGGCGACCGGTTTTGATCGCCGCCTCGAGGTTGTCTACTCCCACATCGACCGACTCGCCGACGCTGGGGCCGTCCAAACCCAGGCCCGGAAAGTTCTCGCCGAGCTTGCCGATGCCCGGGAAGAGTCGCTCCAGCACGTGGCCCTGAACCTGCCCGGCCGGGTAGCGGACGATTTCGCGCTTCTGGCCGGGGAACCATTGGGCGCCCTCCTGGCGAATGTATTCGTCGTAGGGAACGCCGAGGACGTGAGCGCCACCGAGGGCGAACGCGGTCTGATCGCCCGGTGCCCCGGGAGTCGGTGGCCCGCTGATGGGCGTGTCATCCGCCGACGCCGTCCCGACGCCGAAACATGTTGTGGCGCTGACAGTTACCAGCGCCGTAACCCCTGCGAGTAGTTTCTTCATACCTACTCCTGACCCCTCGACTTCTGTCGTAGTTTCACATACATCACGTGTACGCGCTAACCCTGTGGCTAATCGGCGCGTCGGGCCGACAACGGCGGTCTCGACCGCCGCGACGGCCACCAGTTCGCCCGTCCGACCAGGGCGGCGATTGCTGGAACGGTAATGGTGCGTACCAGGAAGGTATCCAGCAAAATTCCGACACCGATCACGAAACCGCCCTGGACCACGGTACCGATGCTGGAGAACAACAGACCGCACATCGAGGCCGCGAAGATCAGACCCGCCGCAGTGATCACACCGCCTGTCGAGCCCAGGGTGCGGATGATGCCGTAACGCATGCTGTGCGGGGACTCGTCACGCATTCGCGAAACGAGCAGCATGTTGTAGTCGGCTCCCACTGCGACCAACACCACGAATGCCAGCGGCGGCACGCTCCAATGTAATTGCTGGCCGAGTATGAATTGAAATACCAGTGCGCCGATGCCTACCGCCGAGAGATACGAAATAACTACGGACGCAACGAGATACAGCGGCGCGACAATCGCACGCAGCAGCGCTATCAAGGTCAGCAGCACGACGAAGAGAGTTACCGCGATGATGAACCGGATGTCGTGCTGGTAGTAATCCCGGGTGTCCTTCAGGCCGACGGTGTAGCCCGCCATCGATACCTTGGCGTCGGCCAATTTGGTATTCGGTTGCGCTCCCCGCGCGGTCGCAAGGATGGCGTTGACCTGATCCATGGCTTCGGTGCTGAACGGGTTGAGTTTGGTTTGAACCAAGTACCGGACCGAGTGGCCGTCTGCCGAGATGAATACCTTGGCGGCCTCCTGGAACTCCTGCAGATGCAGCAGCTGGGACGGGATGTTGAACCCGGCCATTGCCGGTTGTGCAGCGTCATGTTTCAACGACAACAAAAATGTCGCTGCCTCACTGAGCCCACCGCCCAACTGTTTGACCTGGTCGACGAGCTGGTTTACCGCGTCAGCAATTTGCCGGCTCCCACCGGCGAACTGGTTGGCGCCACTTTGCAGCTGGTCCAGGTTCGCCTGCAGGCCGCCGGGCTGGTCTATCCCCATGGAACGCAACACACCGGTGAGCTTCTCGACTCCCGCACGCATCCGGTCCGTTGTGGCTTTCAGAGCTTTTTTGTCCGGGTAGTCCTGCAATTGGTGGGTCAGGTCATTGATCGCGTCGAGGTCTTCTTGGTCGCGCGAACCAACCAGCTGCTCGAACGCACCGCGGGTGGCGCTGCAGGACTCATCGACATCGCAGACCGGGTTGCCCCGTAGCGCGGTCAGCACCGGGCCGATCCATTCGAACATGTTCTTGGCCGTGGTGTAGTTCCAGCCCATGGCGTTGCTGAGCGAGTCGACGTGGTCGACGAGTTGGGCCGCGATGTCGACCTCATGGACCAACGTGTCGCCGCTGTATTGGTCCTTCGTCGACTTAAAAGTGTTTTCCAGTTCCTGCACACTGGCAGCGAGTTCGCCAACTTGGCCGCGCACCTCGTCAAGTTTGTCGGCTAGCGTGCTGGACCCTGCGGACAGCTGGTTGAGGTCGTTGGTGCGGTCGTTGATCAGGGTGGATCCGCCGGCCAGAAAGGTGCCGATAGCGCCCGCCTGATAGGTGGCCCTGAATTGTTCCGGCACATTTCCGGTGGGACGAGTGATGCCGCTGATTGCAGCGACATTCGGCAGCTGGCTCACTCGGTCCGCCATCTGCTCCAAGTCTGCCAGGGCCTGCGGCGTGCGAAGGTCATGCGGCGATTGGATGAGGATGTACTCCGGAATGGACTGATTTACCGGGAAATGGTGATCCAGCGCGGTGTACCCGATGGAGCTCGGAGCAGAAGACCCCAGGGCCTTGCGATCGTCGTAGTTGTAGCGCACCAATCCGGCACAGCTGGCCAGGATGGCCAACACAAGCACACTGGCAACGAGGTGTGCCCTCGGCCGGCGCACAATGCGGATGCCCGAACGTCGCCAGAACCGGGCGGTCAGTTCGCGCCGTGGCTTGACCCAGCCGCGTGGCCCGGCGAGCACCAGAATCGCCGGCAGCAACGTCACCGCGGCGAGGAACGCCACGCCGATCCCAATCGCCGACGACGCTCCGACCGTTTTGAACACGCCCATTCGGGCGAAGCTTATGATGAGAAAAGTGATTCCGACGGTGGCGGCGGATGCCGCGATCACTTTTCCGATCGAGATCATTGCCCCCTTGACCGCCTGATCGAAATCCGCACCCAACCGCAAATGGTCGTGATAGCGGCTGATGAG
>DASQSQ010000481.1:0-2595 GCA_035642315.1 Mycobacterium sp. | reverse complement strand
TCCCCGAGCCCGAGGGCGTCGGGCTGATGAACGAAAACGTCCGGGACGGCACGCGGTGCAGTACGTGGAGCGCGTACATGCGGCCGGTGCTGGGGCGACAGAATCTGACGGTGCTGACCAGGGCGCAGGCGGTAAAGCTGGCGCTCTCCGGCACGCGCTGTAGCGGACTGGATTTCCTCCTGGACGGCCGGCTGCGTTCCGTGCACGCATCGCAAGAGGTGATCCTTTGCGCCGGGGCGATCCACACGCCGCGGCTCCTCCTGCTGTCCGGCATCGGCCCGCAGGAGGACCTCGAGCAGCTCGGCATCGGCACGGTCATCGATCTCCCCGGCGTGGGGCAGAACCTCCAGGACCACGTGATGCTTCACGGCCTCTGCTTCGAGCCCAGGCATCCGTTCCCGCCGGGTACCAATTTCGCCGGCAGCGCGTTCTTCTGGAAGAGCCGGCCCGAGCTGAGTGTGCCGGACCTGATGTTCGTGGCCCCGCGGGCGCCCCAGGTCTCGGCCGAGATCGCCGCGCAGTACCCGATCCCTCCGAACGCCTTCACCCTCTCGCCGTGTCTCGTCCGGCCCCAGAGCCGGGGCCACCTGCGGATGACGACGGCGGAGCACGACGGCCCGCTCGAGATCCAGCCCAACTTCCTGGCGGAACAGGCCGACATCGATGCTTTGGCGGCCGGAGTCGAGCTGGGGCTCGACATCGCTTCGCAGCCGGCGTACCGCGAGCTGATCAAGCGCTGGGTCATCCCGCCCAGGCGAATGAGCCGGGACGAGACCGTGGCATTCGTTCGCCGGTCGTGCTGGAGCTATTTCCACCCGGTCGGCACCTGCTCGATGGGGCCGGGCAAGGAGGCGGTGGTGGACGCCGAGCTGCGCGTCCGTGGGGTCGAGGGCCTGCGCATCGCCGACGCCTCGGTCATGCCGACCATCCCCTCGGGCAACACCAACGCCCCCAGCATCATGATCGGCGAGTTCGCCTCCCGGTTGCTGATCGCCGACTGAGCGCGAGACGTACTTACATCCTGTCACTCGAACAGCCCTCAAGGGCGGAGGATTGGTCTCATGGCAAAGAAACTGGAAGGGAAAGTCGCGGTCGTCACCGGGGGCAACAGCGGCATCGGCCTGGCCACCGCCCGGCGCTTCGTCACCGAGGGGGCCCACGTCTTCATCACCGGCCGCCGGCAGGCGGAGCTGGATGATGCCGTGGCTCGGATCGGCGCGAATGTCACCGGCGTGCAGGGCGATGTGTCCAACCTCGCGGACCTCGACCGGCTATTCGCCACGGTGAAGGAGCAGCAGGGCCGCATCGACGTCCTGTTCGCCAACGCCGGCTTCCTGGCGTTGGCCCCGCTCGGATCAATCACGGAGGACCACTTCGACAACCTATTCGACGTCAACGTCAAAGCAGTGCTCTTCACCGTGCAGAAGGCGTTGCCACTCTTCACGAACGGCGGATCGATCATTCTGACCTCCTCTTTCGCCTCGTCCGAAGGGCCTGTATTTGCCAGTGTTTACAGCGCCAGCAAGGCCGCTGTGCGGTCGTTCGCGCGCTGTTGGACCATGGACCTGAGGCACCACAAGATCCGCGTGAACGCCATTAGCCCTGGCCCGATTGAAACGCCTGGGGTCAACATCGCCGGGGGGACGCGGGAGCAACTCGACGAGTTCAAGGCGAACGTCATGGCCGCCGTGCCGATGGGCCGGATGGGCACGCCGGACGAGGTCGCGAAAGCCGCCGTGTTCCTCGCCTCGGACGACAGCAGCTACGTCACCGGCATCGAACTGTTCGTCGATGGCGGCGCGGCCCAGGTGTAGGTCACCGGTTCCGCAGTCTCTGGAGGCAATCATGTCTGCGACATTCGTTCTGGTCCACGGTGCATGGCTGGGCGGCTGGTGCTGGAAGAAATTCACCCCCCTGTTACGGACCGCCGGGCACGAGGTCTTCGTGCCGACACTGACTGGGTTGGGAGAGCGCGCTCACCTGCTCATACCACAGGTCGATCTCGATACTCACATCAAGGATGTCGCCTCCGTTCTGGAGTATGAGGACCTGACCGACGTGGTGCTGGCCGGTCACAGCTACGCGGGCATGGTGATCGCCGGCGTGGCGCAGCAGGCCGCGGCCCGCCTTGCGGCCCTGGTGTACCTGGACGCGTTCTTGCCCGAGGACGGCAAGGCGGTGAAGGATTACGCGCCGATTCCGCCCACGAGGGGCGACGGTTGGCGCGTCCCTCCGCCGGGACCGCCCACGGCGTTCGGCGTCACGG
Source organism: Mycobacterium sp. (assembly GCA_035642315.1). Lineage (GTDB taxonomy): Bacteria > Actinomycetota > Actinomycetes > Mycobacteriales > Mycobacteriaceae > Mycobacterium. The sequence goes on along the minus strand of DASQSQ010000481.1, from coordinate 329 downwards.
ACGAACGCGATGTCGCTTGGATGGTGTCGCGCCTGAGGGATCACCCGGCGCGGGCCTTCTCTCAACCGGTGGATTTGTCCCGGGCCCTGACTCTGCATCAGACGTACATCCACTGCTCAACCAGTTTCCCCTGTTTCATGGAGGCCGCCGAGCAAGCAAGGCGACACGGGCTCCGGGTCGTCGAGCTGCTGTCGGCGAATCACTGTCCGATGGTGACCCAGCCGGACGAGTTGGTGAAGATCCTGGTCGCCCTCGTCGAGCCCCCTCGGGCGATTCGGCCCGAGTGCCGGTCCTCGCCTGATGCATTGATCCGAGGCTCATGAACCGTC
>DASQSQ010000480.1:0-2777 GCA_035642315.1 Mycobacterium sp. | reverse complement strand
CGGGCTGCGCGCGCTCACCCACTGGATCCGCGCCGGGCACGGTCCGTCGGGCGGAGGTATGAGCGTGGGCGGCAAGCACTTCCATCACTACAACATCGGTATCGCATTGCTCGCGGGCGTGGCTGCCTTGGGCCTACGCGGAACCGAGCAGCAACGACGTCATCCCGCGGCCGCGATCGCCTTCGGATCGGCGAATGCGATGATCGTGGACGAGTTGGCGCTGCTGCTCGACCTCAAGGACGTCTACTGGGCGACCGAGGGTCGCGAAAGCGTCGACGCTGCGATCGGGATCATCGCCGCAGGCGGCACGATCGTCGCCGGCATGCCGTTCTGGCCGCACGCACACCGGGTGCTGCGGGACCTGAGGAACGAAACACTCTCGCGGGGTTAGGCCTTCGCGATCGCGACCCGCACGCCGTCGCCAATCGACACACCGTCGGCGGGCTCACCGAACTCGAAGCTGGTGGCCAGGATTTCTCCGGCGATCAGGTCGCGATGCGTTTCGGCCCAGTCGGCCCGCTGCGGCGGCACCGACATCACCACGCTGATCCGGTCGGACACGTCCAGCCCGGTCGATTTGCGCAGCTCCTGCAGTTCGCGGATGCGGTCCTTGGCCCAGCCCTCGGCCTCGAGCTCGGGCGTCACGGTGGAGTCCAGCACGACCAACCCGGCCCCACCCGGTAGCGGGGCGGTGTACTCGGGGTCCGCGGCCACCAGCCGCGAGCTGTACTCGTCGGGTTGCAGCACCGCCGGGCCCGCGGTCAGGCTGCCGTCGACGTTGAGGACGCCCTCGCCGGCCTTGACCGCCTTGATCGCCGTCTGCACATCGTTGCCCAGTCGCGGCCCGGCGACCCGGGCGTTCACCGTCAGCTCGAAACGGCCGTAGGCGTCGATGTCCTCGGTGAGTTCGACCGCCTTGACGTTGAGCTCGTCGGCGATCAGGTCGGTGAACGGTTCCAGGCGCCGCGGATTATCCACGGCCACCGTGAGTTTCTGCAGCGGCAGCCGCACCCGCAGCTTCTTCGCTTTACGCAGCGACGACGCCACCGAGCACACCTCGCGCACCTGATCCATCGCGACGACAAGTTCGGCGTCGGCTGGGAGCACATCGGCTTCCGGCCAGTCGGTCAGGTGCACCGAGCGCTCGGCGGTGACACCGCGCCAGATGATTTCGGTGGTGAGCGGCAGCAGCGGTGCGGCCAGCCGCGCGGTCACTTCGAGCACGGTGTGCAAGGTGTCAATCGCGTCGGGATCTTCCTCCCAGAACCGCGAGCGGGACCGTCGCACATACCAATTCGTCAACGCCTCGGTGAACTGCCGCATCTGCTCGCACGCCCCGGAGATATCGCAGACATCCATCGCGGCGGTGAGGTCGTCCCGCAACACCGCCAGTTTGGCCAGGATGTAGCGATCGAGCACATGTGGTGAATTCGTCCGCCAGTTACCGACTTTCGGCGCGTAGAGGGCCAGGAAGCTGTAGGCGTTCCAGAACGGCAGCAGCACCTGACGCACTCCGTCGCGGATGCCCTGTTCATTGACGATCAGGTTTCCGCCGCGCAGGATCGGCGACGCCATCAAGAACCAGCGCATCGCGTCGGAGCCGTCGCGGTCGAACACCTCGCTGACGTCGGGATAGTTGCGCAGCGATTTGCTCATCTTCTGACCGTCGCTGCCCAGCACGATCCCATGCGACACACACGTTTTGAAGGCCGGCCGGTCGAACAGCGCGGTGGCCAGCACGTGCAGCGTGTAGAACCAGCCGCGGGTCTGCCCGATGTACTCGACGATGAAGTCGCCCGGGTAGTGCGTGTCGAACCAGTCGCGGTTCTCGAACGGGTAGTGCACCTGTGCGTAGGGCATCGATCCGGAGTCGAACCACACATCGAAAACATCGGCGATGCGCCGCATCGTCGACCGCCCGGTGGGGTCATCGGGATTGGGCCGGGTGAGCTCGTCGATGTATGGCCGATGCAAGTTGTCCGGGCGCACGCCGAAGTCGCGCTCCAACTCGTCGAGGCTGCCGTAGACGTCGATGCGGGGATAAGCCGGGTCGTCGGAGAGCCAGACCGGAATCGGCGTGCCCCAGTAGCGGTTTCGTGAGATCGACCAGTCGCGCGCACCCTGCAGCCACTTGCCGAACTGACCGTCTTTGACGTGCTCGGGATGCCAGGTGATCTGCTGGTTGAGGTCGACCATGCGGTCCCGGAATTCGCTGACCTTGACGAACCACGACGACACGGCCCGGTAGATCAGCGGATTGCGGCAGCGCCAGCAGTGCGGGTAGGGGTGCTCGTAGGTTTCGTGGCGGATCAGCACCGCATCGTTGGCGGCTGCTGGGCCGCTCTGGTTTTTCAGATCGCGGATGATGTGCGGGTTGGCGTCAAATACGTGCTGGCCCTGGTAGTCCGGAACGGTGGCGTCAAAGCGGCCCCTGGCGTCGACCGGCGTCACCGGCACGATGCCCACCTTGTCGGCGGTCTCCTTGTCGTCCTCGCCGTAAGCCGGCGCCAGGTGCACGATGCCGGTGCCGTCGTCGGTGGTCACAAAGTCGGCGGCGAGCACCCGAAAAGCGTTGGGCGAGTCCATGAAGTACGGAAACGGCGGCAGGTATCGGATGCCCACCAGATCGCTGCCGCGATAACTGCCCAGCACCTCGGGTTCCTCGCCGAACTCTCGTGCATAGGCGGCCAGTCGCGGCTCGGCGAGCACCAGGCGGCGCTCCCCCGCTCGCACCTGGACGTAGGTGACATCGGGGTTGACAACGACCGCCTGGTTCG
>DASQSQ010000479.1:0-3147 GCA_035642315.1 Mycobacterium sp. | reverse complement strand
TGGGCGACCTCGCGGACGCCGACATTGTGATGCTCGACCTGTCTCCACGTGGGATCGTCGACCTCGCCGGCAACGATCTGCCCCCGTGGATTTCGCGCGCCTACCGGCGTTATCGACCCGCCCCGGCTGCATATAAGGTCGATCTTGCCGTCGAGGGCGGTGTGCCGTGGACGAATGAGTACGCACAGCGCGCGGGAACCCTACACGTCTGCGGTTCCGCAGCTGAGGTGGTGGCGGCCGAAAGACAGATCGCCGCTGGCAAGATGCCTTCTCGCCCTTTCGTTCTCGTGGCCCAGCAGTACCTCGCAGACCCAACCCGGTCGGTCGGGTCAATCCACCCTGTGTACGCCTATGCCCACGTTCCCCACGGATACACCTGCGACGCCACCGGCGCCATCTTGGCGCAGTTGGAACGGTTCGCCCCCGGAACACGCGAGCGGATCGTCGGGATCCACACCCGCAACCCAGCGCAGTTGTGTCACGACAACCCCAACTACGCCGGCGGCGATATCATCGGCGGCGCTAACGACCCCCGCCAGCTGCTGATGCGCCCACGCATCGCCGCTAATCCCTACGCGACAGGCATCCCCGGAGTCTTCATCTGCTCAGCATCCACACCACCGGGCGCCGGTGTGCACGGCATGTGCGGACACAACGCCGCGCAATCGGCCATCCGGCAACTCAAAGGCGGCCAGATATGACCTCAATATTCGTGGACTGGTCACCCGAGAACGATGACGCCGCAGGCCGCCAAATCGCCGACTTGATACTGCCTCACCGCGAAAAGTTCATCTCTGATCTGTTCGACACGACCGTCGCCGACATGCCCGACCTGGCAACCTCCGCAGACGACCGCACCCTGCTGTATGCCAGCATCGCCGAGAACACCGCGGTCCTGATCGCCACCCTCGCCGACGGATCCGATCCGTCAGCGTTGCAGCCCCCTCCCGGCGCCAGCGCCTACGCGCGCGAGCTCGCGCGTCGGGGTGTTTCCCTCTCAGTTCTGTTGCGCGCGTATCGGATCGGGCAAGCCAAGTTCACCGCCATGAGTCTGGACGTCGCCAATGACAGCTCAGACGTCGACGACCTCGCCGCGCTTCGAACCGTCGTCAGCAAGGTGGCGGCGTTCATCGACCGCATCTGCGAAGTCGTCACGGTGGACTATGAAGACGAACGCGAGCGCTGGATCACCAATCAGAGTGGACTGACCTATCACTGGATTTCGCGGATACTGTCCGGCGCCCTGACCGACGGTGCCGGCGCCGGATCTGCATTGGACTATCCCTTCAACGCCATACATCTCGCCATCGAAATTTGGCTTCCAGACCGCACCGCTTCCCCCGCCGACGCCGTCTACGCGTTGACCACTGGGGTCCAGTTGCTTCGAAACCACAGCCCCGGCTCGCACGTGTTGTCTGTTGCGCTCGACACCACCGCGCTAAGCATGTGGGTCACGCAGCCGCGTAATGGCGAAATCGATTTGGCCGAGATAGGTACCGTCCTCGCGGCCTCGAAGTTGCCCGTTTACGCCGCGGCCGGCGCACCCGGCGCGGACGTAGCGGGGTTTCGCTCTACTCATCGCCAGGCCCTGAAGGTCAAAGAGCTAATGCGTACGGCGCACCCGGCGGCACCGAAGTTTGTCGCTTACCGCGACATCGCGCCGGTAGTGATGCTTACCGGAGACCCCGGCGAGGAACGCGCCTTCGTGGCTCTCATTCTCGGGCCGCTCGCCGACAACACCGACCGCGCCCACGAGCTGCGGGAAACACTGCGCAACTATATCGCATGCAATCGGAGTACAACGGCCACTGCTGTGCGTATGGTGGTGCACCGCAACACAATTACTTACCGGGTACAACAAGCGTCCGACGAACTCGGTATCGACCTTGACGACACCGACCCGTTCGCATTGTCCGCCGCACTAGAAATCTGCCGATGGCGGGGCGCATCGGTGCTGGTTTCCAGATCAACGGGGTTGCGACCCAAAAACGACCCAGCGATACCATTCCGCCTGGCACGTCGACGGGTGGGCAGATCCGACACCAACGGTTAAGGGAGCGAAGCGGCACACCGCAATTGGGGCCATGCCGTTCAGGTGGTTTGATCGCCGTTGAGCCGCAACGCTTCCAGGGCCACGTAGAGTTGCGCGATATCGGTGGGGGCGCTCAGTGATCGCCCAGTGAGCTCTTGGATGCGGCGCAAACGGTAGTGGACGGTGTTGCGGTGGTAGTGCAGTTCGGTCGCCGCGCTGGTTGTCGAGCCGCCGCATTCGTACCACGCGGCTAAGGTGTCGAGATAGTTGTCGCGCTCACGCGCCGGCAGCGCCAGGATCGGCCCCAATACCTGCTCGGCCAGCATGCGGCTGGCGTCGGGTTGGCGCACTAGCAGCAACGGGATGGGCACATCCTGGTATCTGGTCAGTGTTGTGGTGCCGGCCGGCCCACACCGCAGGGCCAGTTTGGCCTGGGTGAGCGCCTGGTGAGATTGATCTGGCTGCGTGAACACCGGGCCGAGCCCAACGCGATTGGTTGCCGATTCACTAAGTGTGGCAACTACCTTGGATTCCACGCGTGCCGAGGGAAGCACAAGCAATCCGGCCAACCCGTCTAACTCGACCCGCCACAGCGACCGAACACCGTGAGCGTTGAGCTTCGATTTCAGCATGGATTTCAGCACGGCGGCGGGCTCGTCAGCGGCGCCGGGTCGTGGTGTTTCAGCGAAGACGACCAGGAAGGTTCCGACCGGGGGCAGTCCCAGCGAACGGGCGCTGCCAAGCACTCTGGCGGAGTCCGGCTTGCCGTCCAACACCGCCGCCAGCAAGAGCCGCCGGGTGTCGCCGTCTCGGCGGGTCAGTTCCTCGGTCGTGGTGCGGTACGCGTCGGCCATCGCACCGGAATAGTGATCGATTATTTCCCAGAGCTGCGACGCCAGGCCGATGAGATCCGGGATCCATTCATCGCCGGCGCCTTCTACCAACCTGGCCCACACCACTCGGCCCGCTATGCGGTAGGCGTGCAGGCAAACATCGAGCGGGACACCCTGCTCCGCCTCCACTTGGCCGGTCGCGCGGGCAACGCCCAACTTTAACGGCCCGCCCTCTGCCAGCTGGCGCAGCATGGCGGTGATGTTGTCGCGACTGCACTGGCG
>DASQSQ010000478.1:0-3473 GCA_035642315.1 Mycobacterium sp. | reverse complement strand
AGAGCTCCGCAGGGACCCGCTTGGCCAATCCAGCCAGGCCGAACTGATCCAACAAATCCATTGCCCGGCGATTCTGGATGTACCCGGACTCCCCGGCTAGCAAAGCGGGAAGCATCACATTCTCAGCAACAGATAATCCGCCCAGCAGGTTAAAGGACTGGAATACGTACCCAATTCGGCGACCCCGGACGGCAGCCAACTCCCGACCAGAGAGTTGGGCCACGCTCCTCTGGTTCACCAGAACATCGCCGCTCGTCGGCGGCTCCAGCAAGCCGAGAATGCTCAGCAGTGTCGACTTGCCGGAGCCTGAAGGTCCGATTAACGCCACGAACTCGCCCGGGAATATTTGCAAATCGATATTTTTGAGGACCGGCGTCATCGTTGGTTCGCGGCCGAATGACTTGCACAGGTTGCGGGCTTCAATGACGGCAGGACCGTAAAGCTGCGCCGCATTCGCCAATATCGGTGCCGCGCCCCGGGTCGGCGCCCGCTGCGGCCTCTCGGCGCTCACTGACAGCGGCGATGCCGCCTCCAGCGCTGGCAGGATCAGCGGGACGTCAACACCGGAGCCGACAACTAAGACGCCCTCCGGGCGCGGTTCCATCTCCTCGGCACCCTTGACCATCTCGGCTAACCCGGCCACCGCCGCGTCGTCGTCGTCGGGCAGGAAGCGTTGACGCAGATCGAGGGCCGACCCATCGGCCGTTTTGACGAGAGCCAGCGTCGCGGAGTCCGGCTCGACGTACAACAGCGCAATGTGCGCGTAATGGGTCGCACTGCCGAACGCGCGAGCCAGGGTGGCGGCGGACGACCCGAACATCGGCGCATTCGCCGCCACCAGTGCCCCGCCCCGGGCCAGCGCCTTCTGCGGCTCCTCCGGCGCGCTCACCGGCAGCGACCCCGCCGCCTCCAGCGCCGGCTTGATCAGCGGGATGTCAACATCGGAGCCGACCACGAAGACGCCCTCCGGGCGCGGTTCCATCTCCTCGGCACCCTTGACCATCTCGACCAACCCGGCCACCGCCGCGTCGTCGTCGTCGGGCAGGGATCGTTGGCGCAGGTCGACGACCGATCCATCGGGTGTGTAAACCACAGCCAACGTCGCGGAGTTCGGCTCGACGTACAACAGCGCGGTGTGCGCGTAGTGGGCCTCGCTGCCGGAAGCCCGAGCAAGGGCGGCCGCAGCCGAAAGCGCCGACACCAGCACGACGTTCTCGATCTTGCGAACCGCCAGTCCCTCCCGCAGCGTGGCGGCATCCGCGGGGTTGACCCAGGTGACGCCGGTGGACGTGACCTGGTCGCCGTCCGCGGCGGCATCCTCGCGGACACCCAGAATCGCCGAGATGACCTGATCGGACGCAGCGACAGTCGGCGCGTCGCCGTCAGTTGGGGTGTCGAAGTCATCCTTGTCGACGATGGCGCCGTCCGCCTTCTCGCCCCCCACCAGCACCGCGCGGACCGTTGTTGGTGCCATCGAGACACCAAGTACAACGTGAACCACTCCTCCAAGGTAGGGCAGCCGCCGTCCCGGCGAGCAAAGGGCTCGATGCACGCCCAGAAGCGAAAACTACATCCGTATCGTGAGGCCATGGATGTACCTGGGCGCGATCGGCCTGATGGACGCCCGGATGCCGTCAACCGCCGTCAGCTGCTCCGACTGGCAGGCGGCGCCGGTTTGGCGTCGATGGTCGGCGCCTGCTCAAGTGCTGCGACGTCGACGACCGGCGTCCGCCTGACCAGTGCGACTTCGGCACAGTTGCTCTGCCGCGACGCATGGGGCGCGCGGCCGGCCCGCTCCGGCGGGAAGCCCCACACCATCACCCGCATGACCCTGCATCACGAGGCCGTGGTCCTCGGCGACAATCGCAATGCCCCAGGCCGCTTGCGTCAGGACCAGCGGTACCACCAGGACCAAAAGGGGTGGATCGACATCGCGTATCACATGGGTGTCGACCGCAACGGCAACATCTACGAACTGCGGAACACAGCGATTGCCGGCGACACCGCGACGGACTACGACACAACAGGCCATTTCCTCGTCCTCTGCGAAGGAGACTTCGATCAAGAGGTTGTGTCGGAGGCGCAGCTACACGGAGCCGCTCAGGCGTTCGCATGGGCCGCCCAGAACTTTCACATCGCGACCACCACATTGGCGGGCCATCGCGACCTGGCCCAGACTTCGTGCCCAGGTGCAAACCTCTATGCCCATCTCTCCTCCGGTGACCTCAAGCACCGCATTGACGATCTGATTGCCGCTGGCGGGGTCAACCTCCAGCACTTTTGCGGACCCGACGCTTCGGCGAGAGTCGCGGCTATCGAGGCGGGCAACTGAACTGCCCTTCCATTTGGGCTTCGAATCCGAAGTCGGGCCGATAATGTCTTGTTGTCGTCGTTGACCGACCTGATGGAGGCGACATGAACTATCGGACGATTGTCGTCGGGACAGACGGCTCGGAGTCGTCGTTGCGTGCGGTCGACCGCGCAGCCGCGCTCGCGGCGCAAACCGGTGCGAAGCTGGTGGTCGCGAGCGCGCATCTCGACACTTCGGAAAAGGGAGGCTGGTCGCGAGCGCCCTCCCCCGATCGTTTGCTTGACGGCCGCGCCGCTGACAGCCTCGGGGGCGAGGGCAGCTACCGCATGCACGGCAGCGCCCCCGTATATGCGATCCTTCACGACGCCCGCGAGCGAGCGAAGGCCGCCGGCGCCCACGACATCGAAGAGCAGGCGATTGTCGGCGCGCCAGTCCCTGCGCTCCTGCATCTGGCCGATGAGGTCCACGCGGACCTGCTCGTCGTCGGCAACTTGGGATTGGGCACGGTCGCGGGCCGGCTATTGGGCTCCGTGCCCGACACCGTTGCCCGTAGAGCCAAAGTAGACATCCTCATCGTCCACACCGTCGGGTAGCGTCGATCGGCAGCGTTTCGTCAGTCGCTTGTGCGACTTATGCCAAAAGGATTCTCGTACAGCGCGATCCGCGACAGCCTCGCCGGCGCCCGGGCTCGTGCGCTCACAGGGGCCGCGTCACAACCCCAGCACGAGCGACTGCCCGCTTTTGCAGCACGTTGGTTCGCGAAGTACGACGACGATCCGAACGTCGCCGCACATTGGTATTCGCCGGCCGCACACACCGACGGTCGGTACCCGCAGGAATTCCCGCGCTACAACCGATTTCGCGCGAGCACCTCAGAATGACAACGGGCTGTCCATTCCGATCAATCCCAACAGGGCCTGGATGAGGTCCGGGTGGATGGTGTCGATGAGTCCTGCCCCGTACTCGGCGTTGATCAGCGTTGTCAGGGCGGGGCTGTCCACCAGGGGCTCCATCTGGTAGGTGGCGGGGTTCGACAAGTCGGCGGTGAACGCGTCCCATCCCTGCTGCGCGCCGGTGTCTAGAGCCGAAAAGACCTGGTTCCAGTCCATGTCGGGCAGTCCCCAGTTCACGGTGGTCACGAGATCGGCTGGTCCCTGGTTCC
>DASQSQ010000477.1:0-7378 GCA_035642315.1 Mycobacterium sp. | reverse complement strand
TTTGGTTCATCATGTCGATGGCGCTGATTGTCGGCTTCGTCTGTGCTTATCCCATCAACTGGTGGCTTGTCGCCAATCACATGAAGCACGGCATGATGACCGTCCCAGTGGGTGCGATGTCCGAGATGTCGATGGGATCGGATTCGGCACAACATCAGCCCGGCCCGGCCGCCAAGGCCGCCATGACGGCGGTCACTTTCGCCATCCTCGGCGCGGCGCTCGTTCTCGTCATGCAATTCGCCATGTCGAATTAGCCGGTGAATCCCCACATCTGGGCCGAGGTCTGTTCTCCATTGGGGTAAGACACAAACTCGATCGGGGTGCCGTCGGGATCGCGCACGAAAAACATGCGTACGCCACCGATCTCCACCGGTTGCTGTTCAGGCTCGTAGCCGGCTGCGGTGACAGCGGCCAGGGTGGCGTCGATGTCGCGGACACTCAACGAGATGTTCGTGTAGCCCAGCATCGGTTCAGATGGCGCGTGGAAGCTGCGGTGTGCAAACTCGAGAAGCTCCACGACGGTGCCGCCGAGCATCCCGCCGACCATGCGGCCGCGGGCTCCGGGCTCTCCGGTGACGACTTCCATCGACGGGCCCTCTAATTCGATGTCGAAGAAGACGCCAAGTCCGAGGACGTCGCGGTAGAACGGCAGCGATGCTTCCATGTCGGACACAGCGATGCAGACATGTGAGAAGCCGATAATCCCCATCCGGTGTTGCGTCATGCGGAGATCGTAAGCCGATGGCGCGAATGTTCCCGTCAGGGCGTAAGAATCACCGAGCCGGTGGTCTTGCGGCCCTGAAGATCGCGGTGGGCTTGCGCCACGTCCCTCAGTGCGTAGTGCGCGCTGACGGTCACCTCGATGGTCCCGTCACCGATCAGATCGAACAATTCTCCAGTCCGCCAGGAGAACTCGTCGTGGGTGCGCATGAAGTGGGGCCGCGACGGCCGAGACAGGTACACCGACCCGGCGGCGTTGAGTCGCTGCGGGTCAACCGGGGGCACCGGCCCGCTGGAGGCGCCGAACAGCGCGAGCGTGCCGCGCATCGCAAGGCTGGCGAGGCTCGCGTCGAACGTTGACTTGCCCACGCCGTCGAACACCGCGGCTACGCCTGCACCGTCGGTGAGCGTCCGGATATTGACGCCGAACTGCTGAGGCTCGACGGGGTAATCCAGCACCTCGACCGCCCCGGCTTTGCGCGACAGCTGTGCTTTCTCCGGTGTCGAGGCGGTGGTGATCACCCGGGCACCCAAGCTGGTCGCCCACTGGGTCAGGATCAGACCCACGCCGCCGGCCCCGGCGTGTAGCAATACGGTGTCACCGTCCCGCACCGGGTACACCGATTTGATCAGCAGGTGTGCGGTCATTCCCTTGAGGAGCGCCGCGGCAGCAACATCAAAGCCGACATTGTCGGGCACCCGTGCCACGACATCGGCTGATGCGACGCAGTATTCGGCATAGGCACCGACGGCATCGGCGCTGGCAACCCGGTCGCCGACATGAAAAGACGTCACCCCGTCACCCACCGCGGCGACGGTTCCGGCGACCTCGGCGCCGAGGATAAACGGTAAATCGTGTGGGTAGAGTCCAGACCGGAAGTAGGTGTCGACGAAATTCACACCGATCGCCTCGGCTTTGATCAACACCTCACCCGCGCCGGGGGAGGGCTGCGGTCGGTCGACGTAGTTGAGGACTTCTGGCCCGCCGTGCTCGGCGACTTCAATGGCATGCATACCGCCTAATTTCACGCAGACATCTAGCCGCCGTCGATGGGGCCGGCTACAAGAATCACGCCGCGCTGGTGTCACCGCGAACAAATGCGGCTTTCACCCCGCACATCGCTGGGAGTTGACTGTGCGTTGTTCGTCGACACAGCGGCCTCTGCTCAACGCTGTCGCCTAGGACATCGACTGCCGCCGTCCTTGCGGCGATGCTCATCGATAACAGCGCGTGGCCGACGTGGTGCACGGCTCGAACCCGAAGGACAGGCAGACCGATGTCAAATCCGAAAACCATTCACGAGGTGACCTACGACCTGCTGCGTGAGCTAGGGCTGACGACAGTGTTCGGCAATCCGGGCTCTACCGAGGAGACGTTCTTGAAGAACTTCCCCGAGGACTTCACTTATGTCCTGGGATTGCAGGAGGCGACGGTGGTGGCCATGGCTGACGGATTCGCCCAGTCCACCGGCAAGCCCGCGTTGGTCAATGTGCACACCGCCGCGGGGATGGGAAACGCGATGGGCAACCTGGTGGCGGCGGCTAAGGGCAACACCCCGCTGATCATCACGGCCGGTCAGCAGACTCGCGAAATGGTGTTGTGCGAGCCATATCTGACCAACAAGGACGAAACTGTGTTTCCGCAGCCGTGGGTGAAGTGGGCGTATGAGCCCAAGCGCGCCGAGGACGTGCCAGGGGCGATCATGCGCGCTCACGCGGTGGCGTTGCAGCCACCGGCCGGACCGGTGTTTGTGTCGATCCCGCTTGATGACTGGGAGAAGCCCGCGCTGGGTCCGGCCGTGATCCGCACAGTGAGTCACCGGGTCAGCCCTGATGCCGACCGGCTGCGCGGATTCGCCGAGCGCATCAGCGCAGCGCAGCGGCCACTGCTGGTGTTCGGGCCGGAGGTCGATCGCGCCGGTGCCTGGGATGTCGGTGTGGCGTTCGCCGAAAAGGTTGGTGCGCCGGTTTACAGCGGCCCGCTGCCCGACCGGGCATCGTTCCCCGAGGATCACCGGCTATTCCAGGGACAGCTGCCGATGACCATCGCCGGTGTCACCGAGGTGCTGCGGGGCCATGACCTGGTTGTGGTGATCGGGGCGCAGGTCTTCCGGTACTACCCCTACGTGGCTGGCGAGTACCTGCCCGAGGGCACCGAACTGTTGCAGATCACCGCCGATCCGGGTCTGGCTGGTGCGGCGCCGGTCGGCGACAGCGTGCTGGGGGACACGCTGCTGGCGTTGGAGCAACTGGTGGGAATGGTCGATGATCACAGCGACCGGTCGGTGCCTGCCAGGCAGGTGTCCACCTCCGCGGTCGACGTGTCCGGGTCGGCGCCACTGGAGCCGGATGCGGTGTGGTCCACCTTGAGAGACGTCACGCCCGCCGATTCTCCGTTGGTCACCGAATCGACGTCGACGATGGCCCAACAACTGCGATTCCTGCCCAGCACCCGGCCGGGATCATTTTTCGCCACTGCCAGCGGCGGTATCGGTTGGGGGTTGCCCGCGGCGGTGGGCGTCGCATTGGGGGACCGCGCCCGTGGCGTCAAGCGCCACGTCCTTTGCACCATCGGCGACGGGTCGATGCAGTACTCGGTGCAGGCGCTTTACACCGCGGCCCAACACCGGCTACCGATCGTCTTCGTCGCGATGCGCAACGGCGAATACTCGATCCTGAAGTCATTCGCGGTATTGGAGGAGACACCCGGCGTGCCGGCACTGGACTTGCCAGGCCTCGATATCGCCGCCCTCGCAACGGGTTTCGGGTGCCGCGCGGTCAATGTGGACACCTGCGAAAAGCTCGCCCACGAATTCAATGCCGCGCTGAAGGCCGACGGGCCCACCGTGATCGTCGTGCCGACCAAAGCGAAGGCCGCGCACCTGGGCTGACGCCGCCAGCTCATCGTCAATTCAAGGAGCAACATGCCGGTCTACACCTGCACGACGACGACGTCGACGCTGACGGCCGACCTCAAGGGTGCCTTGGCCCACGAGATCGCCCGTATCCACGCCGAGATCAATCACGTGCCCAGCACCTATGTCAATGTCGTCTTCCACGAGTTGCCCCCAGGCGGGATTTACACCGACGGCGTTCCCGCGAATCCGGTGCTGGTTAACGGTTGGGTGCGATCCGGCCATCCGGAAGACAAAACCACCCGTCTCGCAACGGAAATCGCGGCCGCCGTGTCCCGAATTGCCAACATCGACGTCGACAGAGTGCTCATGGTGATTCAGAACAGCCCAGCACGCTTCGCAGTCGAAGGCGGCCGCATCCTGCCCGAGCCCGGCCAAGAGCAGGCCTGGATCGCCGGCGAATAACAAGCACTAACCGACGAAAGGGTTGAATCAGCGTGGCCACCAACTTCGGTGATTTTCAGAACGAGGTCTACGCCCAAGCGGTACAAGGCGTTACGACCCGATACCCGTTCGACTTTGCCTCGATCGAGCGCAAAGCATCCGAAGCGCTACCGGATTGGGTCTTTAGGTATGTGTCAGCAGCGGCAGGTGATGGGCGGACCCAGCGCGCGAACATCGCCGCGTTCTCGTGCTACGGCCTCGTGCCCCGAATGATGGTCAGTCCGCCCGAACGCGACTTGTCGATCCAGCTGTTCGGCAAACATCTGATCTCGCCGATGTTCCTGGCTCCAATCGGATTGGTTGGCTTGTGCGCACCGGACTTTCACGGCGATGTTGCTTCCGCCCAGGCGTCGGCGGCCACTGGGGTGCCCTACGCGTTGTCGACGTTCACTCAGACGCGTATGGAGGACGTCGTTCCGCATGCCGGCGAAACCCCCATCTTCTACCAGCTCTATCTGCCTGCCGACCGCGAACTGGCCGCAAGCTTGATCAACCGCGCCGAGACCAGCGGCTACTCCGCCCTGATGGTTACCGTCGACTCCTGGACCCTGGGTTTTCGGCCGATGGACCTCGAGCGCGGAAACTTCCCGCAGTTCCGCGGCTACTGCATGCAGAACTACTACACCGACAAGAACTTCACCAAGCACCTCGCCAAGCCGCCGGAAGAAGACCAGCCGGCCGCGCTGGCGCATTACACGAAGATCTTCGCCAATCCGCTGACGTGGGAGGATCTCCGCTGGATCCGGACCCAGACGAAGCTGCCCATTGCCATCAAGGGGATTCAACACCCCGATGACGCGCGACTGGCTATCGACAACGGCGCAGACGTTCTGTACTGCACTAATCATGGTGGACGGCAAGCGAATTCAGCGGTCTCTACCCTGCAGTTGCTGCCCGGCGTCGTCAAAGCCGCGGGTTCCACACCGGTCATGTTTGATTCCGGCGTCCGCAACGCGACCGATGCGATCATCGCGTTGGCGCTCGGCGCGACGGCTGTCGGACTTGGTCGGCCCTATGCCTACGCGTTGTCCTACGGCGGCGCGGAAAGCCTGACCCACTATCTGCGGTCGTTCTTGGCTGAACTCGATTTGTGCCTAGCGGTATGCGGATTCAAAGACATCGCGACCCTCAAAGAGGCGGGTGTCGAAGAGGTCATCAGTGCTCGGGCACTGCTTCCCGGCTGAGCCACGCCGAGTCAAGGAGTCGAAACCATGAAGATCACTGACGTCACACTGTCGATACTTCGGACCGAGCTGGCCGAGACGGTCATCCCCACCCACGGCGCCGTGGACGCGATGCCTCCGCTCGTTCTGGTCTCGGTGTCCACCGCCGAAGGCATCGACGGGAACTACATCAGCTATCTCATCCCGGCCAAAGCCGTCGAGCACGCGGCTGAGGTGGCGAAGCAGATCCTGATCGGGCGGGACACGTACGACGTCGCCGCACTAAGTCATGAAATGACGAACTCGTTGCCGCCGTATTCCAACCCGCCCACACTGGCCGGGGCCGACGCATGTCTGTGGGACATCAACGCCAAAGCTGCCGGTCTTCCGCTGTACAAGTATCTCGGCGCGGCTCGTCACGAGATACGTGCGTATGCGAGCACCGTCGCTTACCCCACCATCGACGGCTATCTTGACGCGATACGCCCGGCGGTTGCCGAGGGGTTCACCGCCGTCAAGTTCCACCCCTTCGGCGATGCCGACCGGGACATCGAGCTCGCGAGAGCGATCAGGCACGAATTTCCGCACCTCGATCTGATGATCGACCCGGTGTGCGCGTACACGCTGCCCGAAGCGCTGCGGGTCGGCAAAGTGCTCGAAGAGCTCAACTTTTACTGGTTTGAAAACCCCATCTCCGACCAGGATCTGGACGGGTTGTCCTACCTGGCAAGCAAACTCAGTGTGCCGCTGGCCGTTGGGGAACAGAACTTCGCCGGATTCGAAGCGCTGCACCATTATTTGAGCAGTACGAGCGGCTTCTACGTGCGCACGCTGGCCGAGTATGCCGGCGGTGTCACACGGATGATGAAGTCAGCGCATGCCTGCGAGGCGTTCAATCACAACTACGAAATCCACAGTTACGGGCCAACACTTAACCTGGCGATGTACCTCAACGTGGCACTCGCCATCCGCAACTGCGACTTCGCCGAAATCATGATCCCGCAGAACCTGCTGGGCATCGGGATGGCCGACCTGCCAACGATCAACGAGAAGGGCTACATCGCAGCGCCGCAGAAGCCCGGCCTCGGCTATGACATCGATCGAGACA
Source organism: Mycobacterium sp. (assembly GCA_035642315.1). Lineage (GTDB taxonomy): Bacteria > Actinomycetota > Actinomycetes > Mycobacteriales > Mycobacteriaceae > Mycobacterium. The sequence goes on along the minus strand of DASQSQ010000477.1, from coordinate 1,028 downwards.
AGATTGACAATCTCACGCTGAAACGCTGCTGACAGCATCCGAAGTCAACATCCGCTGACCCGAAAGCGCCGCCGAGGCGGCGCCGAGGGACGGTAAGGTGGCGCCACTGCCCTGCAGGATGCGGGCGGGTGCCACCAATGCAGGGACAGGTGATGAGGCTGACGGGCCGCGCCGCTGAGCGCGGCATGCTGGACGAGTTCGTCGAAGCGATTCGGGCCGGCGAGAGCCGGGCCCTCGTCTTGTCCGGTGAACCAGGTGTGGGCAAGACGGCATTGGTCGAATATCTGGCCGAGCGGGCCGCGGACTGCCGCGTATTACATGCCACCGGTGTGCAATCCGAGATGGAGCTGGCATTCGCTGCAGTGCATCAGCTGTGCTCGCCGATACTCGAAGACGCTAATCGCCTGCCTGCGCCGCAGCGTGATGCTCTGCGGACTGCGCTCGGCCTGAGCTCCGGCGCTACACCGGATAAGTTTCTGGTCGGTCTCGCCGTATTGAACTTGCTGTCCGAAGTCGCCGAGCAACGACCGCTGCTGTGTTTGGTGGACGACGAGCAGTGGATTGATCGGGCCTCTGCGCAAATCCTCGGCTTTGCTGCTCGCCGATTGGTCGCCGAGTCAGTTGGCTTGGTTTTTGCCGCGCGGATCCCCACCGACGACCTCACCGGGCTTCCAGAGCTTGCGGTGCATGGACTGCAAGCGGCAGACGCACAAACTCTGCTCGAGACAGAGCTAACCGGACCGTTGGACAGCCGGGTGCGGGATCTGATCGTTGCCGAGACGCGCGGTAATCCGTTGGCACTGTTGGAATTGTCGCGGGGGGTGAGACCGGACCAGTTGGCTGGTGGATTTGGGCTACTCGGCGCGGTCCAGGTCTCGGAGCGCGTCGAAGAGAGTTTTCGTCGGCGGATCGAGGTGCTTCCAGAACAGACCCGGCGGTTATTGCTTGTCGCGGCGGCGGACCCGGTCGGCGATCCTGCACTGGTGTGGCGAGCGGCCGCGCGCCTGGGGATCGGCGGAGAAGCGGCG
>DASQSQ010000476.1:0-10289 GCA_035642315.1 Mycobacterium sp. | reverse complement strand
CAACGGCGTCTACGTCGTCACCGGATACGAAGAGCTCATCGCGCTGGCCCACGATCCCCGGGTGAGTTCTGACCGTCGCTACGCTCACGCGCCGCTCGCGGGCGATCGACGCGTTGCCGACCAATCCGTGATGGAGGTGGTGCAGGCCTACGACCGAGACCCGAGCTTCATCGCCTCGGACCCGCCGGACCACGACCGGGCGCGCCGGCAGTGCATGGGGTTTTTCGGCCCACCGCATTCGCCGGACGTGATCCCCAGCCAGGAGCCGCTGTGTCAGCAGATCGTCAACGACTTGCTCGACAAGGCCGCTGCAAAGAAGCGCATCGATGTTGTCGGCGAGTTCGCCTATCCGCTGCCGGTCAACGTGATCTGCCGGATCATCGGCGTGCCGATCGAGGACGAGCCGCAGTTTCACGCCTGGGTCGCAGACATCGGGGCCGGCCTCTTCGATCTCGGCCCCGATATCGAGACCGAAGAAGGCCAGGCCCGCCGGGCCAAAGGTGAAGCGGCCAACATCGCCTTCAAGAAATACATCATCGGATTGGTCGAGAACGCCGAGAAATCGCCTGGCCCAGGCATGATTTCACAGTTGGTCCACGATGACGGACCGGATGGGCGAATGTCGCCGAGTGCGATCGTGAACAACACTATGCTGCTATTTACCGCCGGTCACGACTCGACGGTCAATCTGATTTCCCACTGCGTGCTGACCGTGCTGCGCAACCCCGGATCGATCGAACTGCTGCGCAGCCGGCCGGATTTGATACCGGGCGCCATCGAGGAAGTGCTGAGGCTGCAGTCGTCGGTGCAGTTCTTTCCGACCCGGTCGGCGCTGGCGGATATCGAGATTGCCGGGGCGACGATTCCCCGAGGATCCCCGATCTATCTGATTTACGCTGCGGCCAACCGAGATCCGCGGCGCTTCCCCGATCCCAACAAGTTCGACCCGCAACGAGCCGACAACGAGCACGTCGGCTTTGGACGCGGCATTCACATCTGTTTCGGCGGTCCACTCGCGCGGCTAGAAGTCAACACCGCGTTCGAGGCGTTCCTTCGGCGGGTGGAAAACCCACGGGTGGTGGAGGATCCACCACCCTATCGCATCAGCCAGGTCTTCCGCGGTCCGCGGCAGCTGCTCATCGACTACGACGCGATCAGCCCTGATCGACGGTGACGAGCAGCTTGAACGTCATGCTGCCGTCGCCGACCCTGGTGGTGAGGACCAGCGGGTAATACCCGCTGGGCACCGACTGCGCGACGGTGATGGCGACGGTCGCGCTGCCAGAACCGTCGGCGGAGAATTGTCCGGATGCCTTGGCCGCCTTGATCCCCGCGTAGCCGGACTTACCGGTGATGGTGTAGCCGCCGGGGCCGTCGATCATCCGTTGCACATTGACCGTCACGTTGCCGGTGGCGCCCGGCGCGATCTCGGCGACGGCGGGTGAAACGTTCACGGTCACAGCCGAGCTGCCCGCGCCGAATGACGGCGGCGCGGAGGACTCCGCGGCGCCCCAACCCTTGTTGGGCCGAGGAGAAAGCGAGAACGCCACGTCGCCGCCGTCGCGGATGATCGACTCCGGCAGATACGTGCGATCGGTGGGCCGGCCGTCGATATGCAGGCTCTTGATGTAGCGCATGCGGTACGGCCCGGACGCGCCCGGCGCGGACATCTGGATGGATTTGCCTGCGGGCAGCTCGATCACGATGCGGTCGAACAGCGGTGTGTTCACCGTGAGGATCGATGTCCCCGGTGTACTCGGGTACAGGCCGAGCGCAGCCCACACGTACCAGCTCGACATGGCGCCGAGGTCGTCGTTGCCCGGCTCGCCATCGGGTGTGGGAGTAAACAAATCGCTGCGCACCCGGTCGACCAACTGCTGGGTCCGCCACGGTTGGCCGATGTAGTTGTACAGCCATGGCACGTCGAAACCCGGCTCGTTGCCCGCCCACAGATAAGGCTCCTCGGGCCCCACGTTGAGCTGACTGGTGAAGCGGTCCAGCCGCTGTGCCACCGTGTTTCGGCCGCCGAGAGCCGTCACCAGTCCTGCGACGTTCTGTGGCACATACCAGACGTACTGCTCGGCGTTGCCCTCGTCGAAGCCGAGTTGGCTGAAGCAGCCCTCGGCGGGTTCCACGACGCCGGGGCCCTCCGGAAACAAGCCCATGGCATCACGCGGCGAGATGAAGCGGGTGGTGGGATTGAACAGGTTCTGCCAGTACTGTGCCCGGTTCTGGAATTCGGCAGCGGTCGCGGAATCGCCCAGCGCGTCGGCAAATTGGGAGATGGCGAAGTCATCCACCGACCACTCCAACGTGATCGAGGCGCCGGGGATCGCACCACCTCTGCACGAGTTCGCGTTCAGCGGCAGATAACCGCGCTGCAGGTAGGTGGTGATTTCGGGCCGCTCGACATAGCCGTTGCGCCCGACGCCGCCTTCGGTCGCGGCGTTGACCATGTAGCGCAGCGCCGTGTGAACATCGAAATCCCTTGCGCCGAAGGCGTAGAAGTTTACGATCAACGGGACCACGCTGTCGCCGGTCATCTCGGCGGTGGCGGTATTGGCCAGCGCCCACCGCGGAAACGACCCGCTCTGCGAGGCGTCGTTCACCAGCGACTGGGCCATGTCGCTGGCTTGGTCTGGAAAGAGCAGTCCGTGCAGCGCGGCAAGCCCGCGGTAGGTGTCCCAGTCGGAGAAGTTGGCGTACTGGGTGTGCGGGGCAGGTACCTTGTGAACGTCGCCGTCGAATCCGATATAGCTGCCGTCGACGTCGTTAAAGGTGTTGGGATTCAACAGCGAATGGTAGAGCGCCGTGTAGAAGGTCTCGGTGTCGCCGGCATCGGCGCTGGCGATCGTGATGCTTGACAGCTTGTCGTTCCACTCTTTCGATGCGGCGGCGCGCGTGTCGTCGAAGTTCGCGTTGCCCTCGGCCGCGAGGTTGGCTCGCGCCCCGCCGATACTGACGTAGGAGAGCGCGGTGCGCACCTCGATTCGCGAGCCCGTCGGAAAAGTCACGTATCCCCCGCTGGATCCGCTATAGCTCGAATACGCGCTGCGGCCGTCGGGAAGGATCGAATAACCGTCCCAGGTGCCGACGGACGTGAACGGCTGACTGAACTTCATCGCGAAGTACACCGTGTAGACGTTGTCCTTGCCGCAGAAGCCGCCGCTGGTCGCCGATCCGGTGATCGTGGTGTTGTCGTCGCCGATCGCGAGGTTCGCAGCGGAGGTACCCCCAAGCGACGCACCGGAATTCACGTGAAACAGAGCGGGCCGACCGTTGTTGGGGTAGGTGAACCGGCCCACGCCGGTGTGGGTGGTGGCAGTGAGTTCCGCCCTCACTCCTGTTGTCGGAAACCGCACCGAGTAGTAGCCGGGCACACCGACCTCGGTGTCGTCGTGCGCGATCTCCTCGGTGCGGTCCCAGGGCTCGGATCCGATCGAGGTGGTGGTCGGCAGCATCGAGATGTCACCGAACGCTGCGCACCCCACCGAGGCGTGCGTCATGCTGAATCCGGTGGCTTGTCGGTTGCCGTGGTCATAGCCCGCGTAGTTGCCCTCGGTGTCCGGCGAGTACTGCACCATCCCGAACGGCACCGAGGCGCCGGGGAAGTTGTTGATCTCCCCCACCCGCCGGCCGCCCGTGCCGGTACCGATCAGCGTGTCGACGTGGTCGACGGGATTCGCGACCATGACCGGCGGATCGTATGACGTGGGCACCGCGCTGGCCAGCATCACGCTGACCAGCAGTACCGCCCCCAAGAGGGCGACAAGGCGCCTTCTTGACCACATCATTCAAGCTTGACTGAACCGCGCTGTGGATGCGCTACGACATGCCGTTCTCGACACCGGCGGCGTCACACGAGTAACTCCGGTACCTCAGTCCGACCATTACACGATGCTGCGAAACGTCACCGCCGGTGATATCACCGGCCGGGCGATCCCGTCGTGATATCGCCGGTGGCGTTAGAGCGCAGAAGACACCACCCGCCCCCGTTGATGCCACTGGGACTCCTGTGGCTTGCCTATGCGGCGCACTCAGGCGAACCACACCGGATTTGTCAGCGCGACCATCGGCCCTAGCGGGCGCCGCTGGGCTTCTCGCACCTCCAGGCGTACGAAGCGCGCCGACGCGGCGTCGAGGTCCCATTGCAACCGCGCTGACGGACCGACCGTCGCCTGTCGCACCCGCCCCTCCGCGGTGATCAGGACGACGGTCGTGTCGGGGGCTCCGCTGATCACGGCGGTCACCGTCGCCGACGCGCCGGGCGGTACCCGCAGCGTCTGCCCGGGACCGGCCACGCCACCGTCACCGCTTGCGGTCAACTCCAGGGCCACCTCGCAGGATCGGGCGAGGTACGCACGGCCGCAACGCAGCCCATCGACAATCGCGGGGGTCGAGAGTTCATCTGCATGCACAACCGTCTGCGGCGAGCCGACCTGCTGGTGCTCGCCGTGCGAGTCGCTGCCGCCGACCGCCACAATCCGGCGGCCCTGCCGAAGCAGCCGCTGCCAAATACGAAGCGACAGTTCATCATCGAGGTTCCAGCGACCGTTCCACACCTCGAGCGCGTCCACGTGGTCAAAACCGAACTCCCACGCCGCGCCCGGCAACGGCACCGACGGGTGGGCGGCGACCACCAGCCCGCCGTCGTCGCGGACTTGGGCGGCGAAGCGCGGAAACACCCCGTCGCTCGGGCCATACCGCCAGTCCACCCACGCGTGCGGTGACAGGCCAACGGCCAGCCAGTGCCCGTGCCGGGTGGTGACCTCCTCACCGGGAATCACCAGCAGCCCACCGGTGCGGCACGCAGGCCACACGCGGTTGGCCGCGTTCGTGTTGTGTTCAGTCGAGACAATGAAATCCAGCCCACTGGCGCGGGCGGCCGCGATCATTTCATCGGGCTCGCGCTCGCCGTCGGAGTGCACGGTGTGCAGATGCAGATCTCCGCGAAACCACCGCGCACCGCTCAGCGATGGCGGCGGCGAAAATGCAACCATCGGCTCGCGTTCAGCCACCGACTGCCCGCGCTCCAACGTGACGTGGACGTCCCACGCCATCCCCCAGGGACTCAGCACCACCGGACCAAGCGCGACGGCCCACACGCCAGGCTCGATCGGACCGTCCAGGTAACCCGGGGTGGCGTACGTGCTGGACACCTCGAAGTGGTCGCGCGCTCCACCCGACCAGCCCCGAAACCCCGCTGCGTTGCCTAAGTCGTAGCCAGCCGGCCCAAAGATGCCCAGATCCAGCACATTTCGGGCCACTCCGGCAACGGAGAAGTCGTCATGCGACGTGGCAACGCGAATGCGCTGCACTCCTGGCGGCACGTCGAACGGCAGGTAAGCCCACCGGTAGATGCCGAACCCGAACCGCCCGGAAAACGCTAACTCGATCGCACCGGGGGCGATCGTCGCGATGCCCATGCCTGCCAGGATCCAACACGAGGGAGTAACCAACCGTTACATCGACACGAACACCGGCCGTCGGGCCGCTTGCGATCAGTGGCGCAACGCGGAGGCTGCTGAAACCGCCGGCGCCGATCTGGGTTTGAGGATCACGCTGGTCGCAATGGCGGCGATGCCGATCGCGACGCAGATCCACAACGCCGAGTGGTACGACCCCGCGGTGCCCTCCCCGACAACCGGTCCGGCCCAGGCAAATCCGAGCGAGCCACCGATGCCGTACGCGGCATTGGCGATACCTGGCAGGGACCCCGGCTCATCCTCAGGTGCCTGGATGACACCCAGCGCGGACATCGGGGTGAGTGTCACACCCATGGCTGCCCCAAACAGAATCATGAGCAGGATGACCATGTTTCGATCGAGCGCAAAGACCGCGAGCAGGGCGGTAGCGGCCACCGCACAGACCAGTGCTGCCAAGGTCCGATGCCATCCGTGGCAACGCGAGGTTCATTGCGAAGTAATCGATTTGCACGCAGAACAACGCCGTCGATATGGCAGCAAGAATCCAGCGAGGGTGGACCTCGTGCCCCGGCGAGTTCACGCCTAAAACGATAAGGCCGGAAGACCTTCCGTCGATGGCAAATCGCCGAGCCTAAAGCCCAAGCAAGCGCTCGGCGTTGAGATGGGCGATCTTTTCTTTGTCGGCCGGGTTGATGGGCATCTGCTCGAGGAATTGCCGACCAGCTTTCATGCTGGCGAACGGGTAGTCGGCGGTGAACACGACTCGGTCGATACCGATCACGCTGACCATGGACTGATAAGCGTTGAACGACAGGCTCCAACTCGGATCAGTCGTACCCGGTTCTTGGTTCGCCAAGTCGCCGGCCAGAATGCCACCGTAGAAGTTCTCCCGGAAGTACTCCTTGATGGTTCGTTTGAGGCCACTTTCGCTGACTGGGAACGCGTAATCGGCTCGCCACGCCATCCAACTCAGCGCCTCAAAGTGGTGGCCCACGATGAGTTGCAGCCGCGGAAACTGGTCGAATACTCCACCGAGGATCAGTCGCAGGCAATGGATTGCGGTGTCGATGTGCCAGCCGGCCCCCGCGATGGACAACAACCCCGACACCCCCGGCGAGAAGCCTTTGTAGTAGGCGTCGATGACCGGTTGCGGTGGCACGGTGGGATGCAGATAGATCGGCACGCCCAGCGTTTCGGCGGATTCGAACACCGGCCAGAAGAACTTGTCGTCGAGAAAGCGGCCGTTGACGTGGCCGTTGATCAACGCGCCCACGAAGCCGTGATCGCGCACGGTGCGCTCGAGTTCCGCGGCGGCCGCGTTGGGATCGCCCATCGGCAGGGTGGCAAAGCCGAGGAACCGGCCGGGATGCTGTGTGACCGCAGCTGCCACAGCGTCGTTGGCCTGTTTGGCCAGCTCCACCGCCAGCGGCACTTCGACGGCCTCGGCGCCCGGAACGTTGGACAGGATCTGGACGTCGATGCCCGCAGCGTCCATGGCAGCGATCCGGCCTTCCCCGATGTCCAGAATGCCGGACGGCGGCCACCCGCCGTCGCCATAGCGATCGCTGCGCGCCCCCTCGAACAACTTGCGCGGATTGTTCGGATTCGCTTCAGCGATAGCCGGAAGTGTGTAGTGCTCTTCGAACGCAATGATCTTCATGACGCCTCCACAGCCACTCATACCAAACGGATCTGAATGGCCGCTGAAAGCGTCGCGTCAGCCAGATGTGCGAACGATCAGTACGTCGATCTTGACCCTGTTGGCCACGGCTCCAGGGATCGAGAACACCCGCCCGACGATCGCCGATCGCGCGTCCAGGCCCACATTGCCGACCACCAACAGATCGGCACCGACCTCCTCGGCGAGCTCGACGAGTGCCTGCACCGGAGCGTCTTTGATCGGCCGGTCTTCGATGTTCTTCGCGCCGGCCGCTTTTGCTCGGTCGCGGGCGTCGTGCAGCATCGCATAGATCGGCGCGTTGCCCGATACCTTGTAGCCCTCTTGCCCGAGGACGTCGGCTGCGCGCTTATCGTCCGGCTGGGTGTAGTAGCCCGTGCCGATAATCAGCTTTGCGTTGCATTCGGCGGCGATCTTGGCCGCACGGTCTACCGCGCGTAGTGACGACTCCGAGCCATCAGTGCCGACCAACACAGTCTGATAGGTCGTCATGCGCCCTCCCCAACGTCGTTTGCGATGCCTTTCGGAGACAGTAACTCGCCAATTCAGCAAGGCCCTGAAAATTCCGCGAAGTGCATCGCTCCCAGATCCTCGCAGGACGCTGTCAATATCGCCCATAACCAGGGCAAACTGTGGGTACGGTCTTCATAGCGGCCCCTTCCTTGGGTGTTCGTGGTGGTTCATCCGCAGACCTGCCTTTCGGTAGGCCCGCGGTGGGGACCGTCACCTGAAATGCCACGAAGACCGGGACGACCTCGCTAAGGAGGTACGAGATGTTAAACCGCGTGACGGCCCGCAACAACGGGCTATCTCAACAACGCGAGCAGGATGCCGAGTTATTGAAGAAGTCAGGTGTACACAAGCTCGTCATCACCGACCGCGAAGGCAACTGCTTGGCATTCGTATTATGTTGGGACAGTTTCGACTACGACGCTGAGACCGACACCTATGTGTGCGTTGCCGACAGTGACGGCAGAGAACTCATGACCATGTTCACCGCCGGTGAAGTCAAGTCGGCGCCCGGTGCCAACATGTACGTCGTCACCGCACCTGGGTCAAGGACGCTGCAGGCCCTCTGACCTCGACGGCTATGCCGTCAATCCGGCGCGTTCGTTACCGCGGCAAGGCATTCGCGCACCACCGAGACGATGTCCGTGGAAGGGTTCGCCCACTTGCTCAGCCCCAGGCGGTCCAGCAGCAATCCGCCGAGGAACACGTCGACAAAAGCGGCCCCGACTTGTTCGGCCGTCCGAGAACCGACGGGGTCGAACCACACCCACATCCACTGCAGCGATCCCCACAGCTGCAGTGCCGCCAATTCGGCATCCACGCTTCGGAATACGCCGCATTTTATGCCGTTGCGGATCTCGTCGATCGTGAGCGCTTGCAGTTGATGGCGCAACTTTCGCACTTGCTGCATCGCTGGGTCATCGGACAGCTGAACCCACTCGCGCTGGCTTGCCACCGTCGCGTTGCGGGCGATCACCTGTAGCAGTGCGGAGGTATAAACCATCGCGGCAATGCGTTCGTGCGGCGAGGCCAGGCGGTCCCAAACCATCTGTAGCGCGTCGAGTTGGCAGGCCAGATGGGTTTCTTCCAGTTCGCGCAACATCTGCGCCTTGGTCCCAAAGTGATGAACGATGGTGCCCTTAGACATGCCAAGCTCCTCGGCGATGTCGCCGAGATTCGTTCTGTCGTAGCCACGTTCGGCGACATAGCGGACAAACGCATCGAGAATCTCGTTACGTCTGCCGGGCGATCGGGGCATCGTAACCCTCCGGAGTAACTAACCGTACGGACGGTCTACCATACTTCGAGACGGAAGTCTCCCCCTCACTCTGGCTTCGAACGCGTGCCGGCACCGGCTGAGTGCTAAAACGCCTGGTAGTGCCGCGAAAAGTGATCGTCCGGCGACCGAATTTCGAAGTGATGCCGTGGCAGAACCGCAGCGCATTTTCCAATATTGACTGTACGGACGGTCAAATGCAATAGTTACTGCGTGACGCAACCCAGGGCGACACACGGCCAAAGACCGCGAACCGAGACTCGCGGCCCGGCAACGTCGTTCGCGTCACGCACCAAAAGTGTTCTCGCGAGGCATTTTTCGATATGACCACTTCACCAATGACCGCTGAGCCGGTACTTACCGGCAAGTTGCGCGAACAGCTCCGACCCGGAGCGGAAGTGATCGGCGGTTTCTTCCGGATGTGCGCGTTGACCGCCAAAGCCCTGCTGCAGCCGTTCGAATGGCGCGAGTTCATTGCGAATGGGTGGTTCCTCATGCGGGTGTCCCTGCTGCCCACGATCGCGGTGTCCATCCCGGAAACCGTGCTGCTGATCTTCACGCTCAACGTCCTTTTGGCCGAGTTCGGCGCCGCCGATGTCTCCGGGGCCGGTGCCGGGATCGGCGCAGTGACCCAGCTCGGCCCGGTCGTGACGGTGCTGGTGGTCGCCGGCGCGGGTGCTACCGCCATCTGCGCCGACCTCGGCGCCCGCACCATTCGCGAAGAGATCGACGCACTCGAGGTGCTCGGTATAGACCCGATCCACCGGCTGGTGGCGCCTCGCGTCGTCGCGTCGATAGCGGTCGCGGTGCTCCTCAACGGTCTTGTGATCGCCGTCGGCCTGGGGGGCGGCTACGTCTTCAGCGTCTACCTCCAGAACGTCTCGAGCGGTGCCTACCTTTCCACGCGGACAGTGCTCACCGGTCTGCCCGAAGTTGTCATCGCGATGATCAAGGCCGCGTTGTTCGGTCTGATTGCGGGCCTGGTCGGGTGCTATCGCGGGCTGACCGTGCGCGGCGGGTCCAAAGGCCTGGGCACTGCCGTCAACGAGACGGTGGTGCTGTGCTTCATCGCGCTGTTCGCGGTTAACACGGTGATGACGACTATCGGTGTCCGGTTCGGAACGGGCCGCTGAGATGGCTACCGCCGCGCTTTATTACCGCCATCCGCGGGCAGCCGCCATCCTCCGTCGATACCGCCGCGCCCCGGCCGAGCAACTGACAGAGCTCGGGCAGATCGTCCGGTTCGCGCTGACCACAGTTGGGCTGATCCCCTTCGCTTTACGTCACTACTGGAAAGAATTAGTACGGATGGTTGCCCAGATGGGGATGGGTACCGGGGCGATGGCCGTGGTCGGTGGCACCGCCGCCATCGTCGGGTTCATCACCCTGTCCGCGGGCT
>DASQSQ010000475.1:0-6619 GCA_035642315.1 Mycobacterium sp. | reverse complement strand
CCCACCGGGGACGGCGGTGGCATCGGCGAGGTCGGCCACCAAGCGGACGTCCTTCTGCAGCAGCGTTCCGGCGAGGCCCGCGAGGCGGTCCAAACCGCCGGTGTCACCGCCAAGAGCGTTGAGCGCGAAGCTGTTACCGCTGCCGCGCGAGATAACCTCGGTGAGCCGCTCCGGCAAGACGCCCAGCGCCTCGCCCAGCGCCAAGGCGGTGGCAGCTGTTCCCAGGTTGGCGGTGAACAGCAGGTTGTTCAGCAGCTTGGTGGTTTGCCCGGAGCCCAGGTCACCCAGATGCACGACGGGATTGGCATAGGTGTCGAACACCGGGCGGCAGCGCTCGACCACGTCGGCGTCACCGCCGACCATGACCAGCAGACGACGTTCCGCCACCGCCGGAGCGCCACCGCTGACCGGCGCGTCGATGACCGAAACGCCCTGCGCACCAGCCGTTTTCGCCAGCTCATGGCAGGTTTTGGGATGGACTGTGCTGTGGATGGCGATCACGCCACCTGGCTTGAGCCCGGCCAGCACCCCGTTTTCGCCGCCGGTGATCTCCTTGACATCGGCGTCTCCGACCACGCAGAGACAGACGAGATCGCTACTGGCCGCCAGTTCCGCCGGGGACCCGGCGACCTTGGCCGCGGTGTCAGCGTACGGCTCGAGTGAGGCAGGTCGGCGGGCCCAGAGTGTCGTAGGGAAGCCGGCTTCGACAATCCGTCCGGCCATCGGGCCGCCCTGACTGCCCAAGCCAATGAATCCGACATCCATCAACCGGCCTCCAAGTCGGGACTTTCACCCGCGACCGCACATTCCTCGGCGAACCCCAGAACCGTCGCGTGGTAATCCGCGGCGGTATGGCCGAGGCTGATGTTGTGTCCGGCCCGAGGTTGGTGATGGACAACAAACCGCGGCGCGGACGAGAACATGGCCTCGATCTCGGCCATCGCCGAAGTATCGGTCTGCCAAACCTTCTCGTGTTCGGCAATGCTGAAGTGCACCGGTACGCGCACCGCGGGCGCAAGTGTGGGAAAGTCCTGACGGGCCCAGTTGGACACCATCAGGTCCTCGTAGGGCGGGGCGCCGGGATACACCGTGGCACCGCTGAGCACCTCGGGTGGATATAGTTCCGTCGGATGCCATAGCAGTTCACGCAGACCCGTCGGGCGCCGTTCCCGGGTTGCCGTCTTGAGCATGTCGCGGGCCGCCGGGTGGTAATGCCGACCGGTGCCCGCCAGTTCGATACCCAGCAGGTCGCTACCGCGTTCGTCGGCCGCCATCCGCATGGTCAATTCGCATCCGCCGGAATGGCCCATCAAGAACACGCCGGCGCCGCGGGGCCGTTCACCGAGAATGCGGTCGGTGGCCGAATAGGCAAGCTGGACACGCTGTTCGGGGTGGGCCACCGCCTCCGGATACGGAGCCGAGCTGCCGTAGCCCGGGCGATCGAGCGCCACCGCGGTGAATCCGTGCGCCGCGGCCGCTCGGAGAAATGACGATCCCGGATGGCTCGGACAGTCGAAATAGATAGACGTGGTGCCTCCGCCGTGAATAGCCACGATGACCGCTTGCGGATCCGGCGCCTCGGCCATCAGCGCGGACATCGACACGCCGTCGACGATGACGACCCTGGGCTGGACCGCGATACTCATGTGTCGGCCCGCAGCAGCAGCACGCCGCTGGGCGTCAGGCCGCCGCTGCTGACCACGCCGACGCGGGCATCGGCGACCTGTCGCGCACCGGCCTCGCCACGCAGCTGGGTGACGGCTTCATGCAGCAGACCCATCCCATGCGTTCGGCCGTGCGACAGTTGACCGCCGTGCGTATTGAGCGGCAGCTGGCCGTCGCGGGCGATGTTCTTGCCGCCGTCCAGGAATTCTTTCGCCTCACCGATCCGGCAGAACCCCAGCGCCTCGATCCACGACAGGCAGTTCATGGTGAACCCGTCGTACAGCTCGGCGACGTCGACGTCCTCGGGCCGCAGCGAGGTACGTGACCACAGGTGCGCGGACTGGCCGAGTACCTGTGGCTCGTGGGTCAATGTGCTTTGGTCCCAGTCGATTCGCTCGATGATATGCGTGCCCACCGCCTCGACCAGCACCGGCGGCTTGGCCATGTCACGGGCGGCGTCGACGGCAGAGACGATGACAGCGATCGCCCCGTCGCACGGCACGTCACAGTCATAGAGGCCAAACGGCGTGGTGATGGGGCGCGCGTTCAGGTAGTCGTCCATCGTCATCGGAGTTCGGTAGACCGCCGACGGGTTGAGTTCGGCATTGGCGCGCTGGTTCAACGCAATCCAGCCCAGGGTCTCTTTCGTCGTCCCGTAGCGGTGGAAGTGGCGCTGCGCGTTCTGTGCCAACGTGTGAGCAGCCGAGGTGGCGCCGAACGGCATCAGCCAGTCGGCTCGGCGGCCCATCGACGGAACGATCTTGCCCTGCTTCATCTGCTCGTTGAAGGTGGCTTCCCACAGCGTCCGGAAGCACAGCACGTGACGGGCCAGCCCACCGGCGATGGCCAGCATCGCGGCGATGACCGAGCCGCCCGGGCCGAAGGTTTCGATGCCGCCGTTGTGCCACGTCGGCCGGATACCCAGAGCGGCCTCCAGCGCGGTAACGCCGCCTTCGCCGAACCCGCCGAGGTTGCCCCCACCCGGATACGTTGACAGGCCGTCGATGTCGTCGAATGTCAGGCCGGCATCGGCGATCGCGGCTTCGCACGCGGCCACCGTCAGTGACAGTGGCGGCGCCATCAACCGGCGCCCGATCTCCGACATGCCGATGCCGGTCAGCGCCGCCTTGTCTTCGAACTTCTCCGGCGTGAGCATCGGGCGGACGTATTCACCGAACCGCTCCGGGGCGATTTCGTCGATCGGCAGTGCTGCGAGCTTGGTATTACCAGTGGGACGGAACAACGGCAGCCACACGTCTTCGGCCTGCTCGAAGACGACCTCGACTTGTTGACCGAGCTGCAATTGCTCGGGGTCGCACTCAACGATGTTGGTGGTCAACCGGACTCGTGGATCCTCGGCGATCGCGACTTGCGCGACGACGTACGGCGCGGGTAGGCCGGGCAGGCTGAACCGATGATTGATGGTGAATCCGGCCAGCGTCGCGCGACCCGATACCGCCCGCACCTCCAGATGGTGCGAGCGGCAGTACCGGCAGATCGGCGCGGGCGGATGGATGAGCGAGCCACAGTCCGCGCAGCCCTGCAGCCGCAGCGTGCCGTCAGCGCCTGAGCGCCAGAAGAATTCGTTCTCGTCGGTGATCAGCGGCAGCGGACGTCCGGTGTTTTGCGTCAACGCGTGAAACCCCACTGGGCTTCGTTGGATTCGGTGTTGACGCGTGCGGCAGGGTCCTCGTCGTCTTCGCGCATCTCGGGGTGCGGAACGCTGGGTTTGGGGTCGCCGATCTCGGTGATGGCGTGCACCGGGCAGTCCAGCAGTGCGTTCATAACCGCATGCTGGTCGGCTTCGGCCACGGTGCCCTCACCGATCAAGCACGCGTATCCCCAGTCGTCGAGGGAGAAGTAGCCGGGTGCGTGTTTAGCGCAGATACCGAAGCCGTCGCAGACTGTGCGGTCGAGGCGAATTTTCATGATTGCGTCACCATCTCCACCTCGTAGGCACGGTCGGCGCGGAACGGTTGGTTGCCGCAGTCTCGGCAGGCTCCTTCCAGATGGCGGGCGACCTCGTCGGGAAACTGAGCGAGCAGGCTTGCCGCGATGTTCGTCGCGGCGTCCAGCGTCGCGCAGGCACCGCGCCCGCGCAGCACCACCGACCAGCGGCGCAGTCGGTCCACGTCTTCCACGGTGGCGGCGCCGTCGCGCAATGCGCCCGCGGCGGCAGCCATCGCCGCCGTCCCGTTGAAACAGGACCCGCACTGGCTGGCGTTTTCACGGTCGAAGTAGGCCAGCACCGAGGCCGCTACCGCGACGGGGCAGTCGTCGGTGATCACCGAGACCGCGCCGCAGCCCAGGCCGCTGCCGAACCGGCGCATGGTCTCGTGATCCAGCGATGTCTCGAGCACTCGTCGGTCGAGCAGGCCCGCGAAGTACCCGCCCATCAACGCGCCCCGCACCCGGCCTGGTGAAACTCCGTGCAGGGCAAGCAGTTCGGTGAATGGTAGGCCGTGTGGTAGTTCGTAGAGCACTGGCGGCCGTCCCGCTCCGGTGATGGTTGCCAGGAACGTGCCCGACGACACCGGGGTGCCCTGGGAGCGGAACGCGGCCGAGCCGTTGCTCTGCAGGAAGGGCAGATTGGCCAGCGTTTCGACGTTGCTGACCAGCGTAGGCCGTTCGGCGACGCCGGCTTCGAACGGGCGCGGCGGCTTGTCGGTCGGTTTGGCCGGGCCGCCGTTGATCGCCCGGACAGCCGCGGTCTCCTCGCCGGCCACGTATCCGGGCTGCACCGTCAGCAGGTCGACCGTGATGCCGTGCAGCTCGGGGCCGAGCTCCGCGAGCGCCGCTTCGACGCTGCGGGCCGATTCCGGGTCGGACACGTAGACGTAGGCGCTGTCGGCGGCCGCGATCGCGGCGGCCAGCCGCAGCCCGTCCAGAATCAGGTGCGGGCGGTTGCGCAGCAGCCAGCGATCCTTGATCGAAGCCGGTTCTCCCTCTTCGCCATTGGCGACGACGACGGTGCCGCCCGCGCGGCGCCCGTTATCGCGAACCGTGCGCAACTTCACCGCGAGCGGGAAGGCCGCGCCGCCGCGACCGACCAGCCCGCTGGATTCGACCTCGCTCAGCAGTTGGTCGGTGTCGGTCAGTGGCCGGTAGCCGCCCCGTGCCCGGTACGCCGCGAGGTCCTCGCGGGTTTGGGGCTGCTCGCCCAGCAGCCTCGGTGGGCAGCCCGGGGCGGTCGCCACGGTGATCGGTTCGGCCCGGGTGGTTATCTGGCTGGTGTTCATGAACTAGCTCGCCGTCCCTGCAGTTACGCTTGCGCGCATGCGGACTGCCGTGGTGCGCGTCAACATCGATCCTGAGGGACGATTCGCGCATGCGTGGCTACGAGAGGGCATGGTGGTGCTCCTTGGGCTCGCGGGCGAGGCGGGCGTCGATTTGGTGGAAAGCGACCTCACGACGATGCCGACCGGTCGCCGAGAGGTGCAATTGCTCATCGCTGCCGGAGACGCCGACGCGGCCAAGCACACGGCAATCGAGTTGTGCACCAAGGCCTTTGGCGGTTCGCCGTTGCCCGGTGTGGTGACCTTTGTCAGCAGGGGAACCGACGACGATGCGCATGGTGTGTTGGCTGGGTTCGGGCTTACCGGCGAGATCGTCCGGGCACCCGGCGACGACGGCTACGACGTCGTCTACGTGACGCTGCGGGAGGAAGACCTGGATCGCATTCCGGAGAGCCGCGTCCATACGGCCTTGGAGGCCTCGCTCAACTGCGAGGTCCACATTCACACGCGGTAAATGCATTAGCGCCCCAGGAACTTCAGGATCGCCGGGGCCGCCTGCACCCAGGTGTCGAACATGTTGAAGTGCTTCACTTTACCCGCGGCGCGCTCCTCGGAGGCGCGCTCCCACGCATCCTCCGGCCAGGGCGGGTCGATGAGCTTCGATCCCTTGATCAGGCAGCTGACTTCCAGCGACGTCCGTTTGGGGTGGTCCATGTCGTTCTCGCCGCCACGAATGATCAGCGTGGGGACCTTTATGCGGTCGAACATTTCGTCCTCGACGCCCGGAATCGTCTGTCCCGGCTTGGAAACGAACGCGTTGAGCCAGCGCAGCATCACCTTGAGGAACTCGTCGGAGTCGAAGTCGAGGAGCCGTTGCTTGTTGGCTGGGTTTTCGTCGATGCGGTCGCGCCATTCCTGCACCTTCACCACGCCGTCCATTCCGGTACCGCGCACCGCAAGAATGCTGGGGATGATGTAGAACGAACCCAGCACGAAGGTGCCGTAGATGCCACCGACGATGTTCCACACCACGAGCGTGGTGACCATTTCGGGGTAAAGCATCGTGGTGAGCATGGAATCCCTTGCCCCACCCGATCCTCCGGCGAGGATGCAGCGTTCGAAGCCCAGCCCTGTGACCAGTTTGTGCAGCGTCTCGGCGCGCATGTGAGATTCGCTCTGCCCGTAGAACTGCACGTCGGACTTGCCGCAGTTGGGCC
Organism: Mycobacterium sp.; assembly: GCA_035642315.1. Taxonomy (GTDB): domain Bacteria; phylum Actinomycetota; class Actinomycetes; order Mycobacteriales; family Mycobacteriaceae; genus Mycobacterium. The sequence continues at coordinate 501 of DASQSQ010000475.1, read as the reverse complement.
GGTCCCACAGCAGCACCCGGTAGCCGCCGGCGGCCAGGGCATCGGCCAGCGGACGCAGGCCCTCAATCTCCTTACTGAACCGGCCGCCCGGCGTCAGGGCAATGAGATCGCCGGATTCACCGAGGATTTCGTAGACGACGTTGCCACCATTCACCTCGATAGACGCCACGCAATACTCCTGTTGTGTTAGGCCATCACCAGAACGTCGTTGCCAACGACGCGCACCGGGTAGGTGCGGATGCTCCACTCGGGCTTGACCGCGGTGGTCCCGGTCGCGAGCTCGAAACCCCATTGATGCCAAGGGCAGTAGATGTATTCCTGATCGCGAACCATGACGGCGTCGCCCGCGGCGGTCTCGTCGACGATAGTTCGGCCGCGAGTGCGGCCGGAGCACAGCGGTCCGCCCTGATGTGGGCAGTAGTTCGCGATGGCATAGAAGGTGCCGCTGACGTTATAGACGCCGACGCCGTGACGCCCGATGGGCACCAGCTTGTGCTTTCC
>DASQSQ010000474.1:0-4426 GCA_035642315.1 Mycobacterium sp. | reverse complement strand
CCGATCTGTTCTGCGATTTGTCCGTACGATCGGGTTTCCCCATACGGAATCGTCAGCAGCGCCTGCCAAACCCGCCGCTGAAACTCGCTACCCGCCAAGCTGAGTTCGAGGTCGAATTCGGTGCGTTTGCCGGCGAAGTACGCCTCGAGTTGGTCGACCGCATCCGGAAAGGCCCGGTCGTCGCGTACCCAATCAGCGCGGTTCGGCTCGTAAGTTTGGTTCAACATGCGCAGGTTCGTCAGCACCCGGCCGCGCCCGGCCAGCGCCAAGGGGCCGATCGGGCTGTCAATGGTGCGGTAGTGGATCATGCGATCTCCTTGGTTGGCCAGTGGTTCACCGGATGCTCGAGCGTGGTCCAGAGATGTTGTGTGGCATAGGAACGCCATGGGCGCCACGGGCGGCTTCGTGCATCCAGTGCACGCTCGGCGGTCGGCAACCCCAATTGTTCTGCAGCCAAGCGCAATCCGAGGTCACTGACGGGGAAGGCGTCGGGGTCACCCAGCCCGCGCATGGCAATCACTTCTGCGGTCCACGGTCCGATGCCGGGCAGCGCCAGCAACTGCTGACGTGCCGCGTCCCAGTCGCAGCCGGTGTCAAGGACCACGCTGCCATCGGCCAGCCCGGCGATCAGGGCGGTCAGGGTGCGCCGACGAGTACCGGGGACGGCCAGATGGGCCGGATCGATGTCGGCGAGCTGCTCGATCGATGGGAAGGTGTGCGTCAGCGCGCCGTCGGCATCGTGCACCGGTTGGCCATAGGCCGCGACCAGCCTGCTCGCGTGGGTTCGCGCGGCCTTGATGGATACCTGCTGACCCAGCACCGCCCGCACGGCGAGTTCGGCCTCGTCGACGGTGCGGGGTATGCGCTGCCCAGGTGCCTTGGCCACCACCGGGGCCAGCGCCTGATCGGATCCCAATACCTCGATCACGGCCTCCGGATCGGCGTCGAGGTCGAGTAGCCGCCTGCAACGGGAGATCGCGGTGGTCAGGTCGCGGAAGTCGTCGAGCACCAGCAGACATCGAACGTGATCGGGCGCGGGCGTCAGGCTGACGATGCCGTTTCCGGACGGCAGCCGTAGGGTGCGGCGGTACGCGCCGTCGCGCACCTCCTCGCACCCGGGCACCACGCTGGCGGCCAAGTGACCGAACACCCCCTCGAAGGCGAACGGGGTCCGTACCGGCAGGCGCAGCGAGACCGTCCCCGGTGACCGCACGTCTGATGCGGCACGCCCGAACCGCGCGGCCGCGCGTTTGCGCAACTGTGTTGGAGTGCTGTCGCACACCACGCGCAGCGTGTCGTTGAATTGGCGGATGCTGGAAAAGCCTGCAGCAAAAGCGACTTCGCCGAAAGGCAGATCTGTTGTCTCGATCAGTACCCGCGCGGTTTGGGTGCGCTGCGCACGAGCCAGCGCGAGTGGGCCGGCACCGGTCTCGGCCTGCAGCAGCCGCTCGAGCTGACGTGTGGTGTAGCCGAGGCGAGTGGCAAGACCGGTGACACCTTCGCGGTCCACGGTGCCGTCGGCGATCAGCCGCATCGCCCGGGCGACGAGGTCCCCGCGGATGTTCCACTCGGGCGAACCCGGCGACGCGTCCGGGCGACAACGCTTGCACGCCCGAAAACCGGCGCGTTGTGCGGCGGCCGCGGTCGGATAGAACCGGACATTGCGGGCGAAGGGCGGCCGGACTGGGCAGCTGGGACGGCAATATATCCCCGTGGTCAGCACCGCGGTGACGAACCAGCCGTCGAAGCGGGCGTCCTTGGATTGCACGGCCCGGTAGCAACGATCGAAGTCTTCATGCACGCTTCGACAATTACACCCGACCACTGACATTACTGGCGGAAAACCGACATCGTCGTGGCTGAGCGGGTGAACCGGCTACACGGGCGCTGCCAGCCGCGTCGGCCGGCCATGGCCGCGCAGCGTCACCGTCTCTCCCAAAGACCAACGGGCCCGCTCGCTTTCACTTGCGGCATTGACGGTGTCCGCGGATGCCAATAGTCGGCCGGGTTCATCCTTGGCCAGTTCGCACAGCCGGGCGGCTTCGTTGACCGGCTCGCCGATCACCGTATATTCGAAGCGCTCTTTGGCGCCGACGTTGCCGGCGACGGCTTGCCCGGCGGTGACCCCGATACCGGCTCGGCACTCGGGTACCTCGCTGTCGAGTCGACTGGCGATGGCCCGGGCGGCGGCCAGCGCGTGGTCTTCCGGACAGTCGAGACGGTTGGGTGCGCCGAATACCGCCAGCACGGCATCGCCCTCGAATTTGTTGACCAGTCCGTGATTACGGTCCACCTCTTCGACGATCACCGCGAAGAAGCGGTTCAGCAGCTGCACGACTTCTGCGGCGGGACGGCTCGTCACCAACTGTGTCGAGCCGACAATATCGACGAAAACCACTGCAACATGGCGCTCTTCGCCGCCGAGTTGCGGCTTCTCCCGCTCCGCGGCGGCGGCGACTTCACGTCCGACGTGACGACCGAACAGGTCGCGCACTCGTTCACGCTCGCGCAAACCGTCGACCATCGAGTTGAAACCACGCTGCAGCTCTCCGAGCTCTGTACCGTCGAAGACCACCAGATCGCCTCGCAGATCGCCCTGCTCGACACGCTTGAGCGCCGCGCGCACCACCCGGACCGGCGTCGCAGTCAGCCAGGACAGGATCCACATCAGGACGAACCCGAATACCAGCGTCGCGCTCGAGATGATCAGCACCGCAACGCCAAACTGTGTCTCGCTCAGATTTCTCAGCGTCAGCGCGAAGAACGCGGTCAGCGCGATACCGAGAACCGGTACGCCAGAACTGAGCAGCCAAACCGTCAGCGTCCGGCCCATGATGCCCGGTGCCAATCGTCGCGGCACTCGCCCGGCCTCGAGCGCTTGCGCCGCCACCGGGCGCAGCGCGAACTCGGTCAACAGGTAAGACGCGGTAGACACCAGAATGCCGCAGAAGCTCACCGAGAAGCCCACGATCGGGATGAACGTGCTGTCGGCCAGCCCGTAGAGAGTGGTCAACAATGCCGCCCCGAACCCCCACAAGATGAGCACGCCGAGCGCTAACCGGAACGGAGCCATAAACGTGCTGCGTTCGTCGGCGGGGGTTGGTTGGTGTTCCTCAATTGCCCACCGGAGCCTGCCGATTGTCCGTCGAGTGATCCAGTACGTTCCGAGCGCCAGCGCCACGGCAATGTATCCCGGCGCCACGGCGAAGGTGATCCACAACGGTGCGTCGCTGAAGATGCTGGGCGACGGGAAGGCAATGGTCAGCAGCAGGGTCGCGACGCCGAGCCCAATCAGATTGGTCGCGAGGATGAAGACGGTGATGATGATCTGAATGCGCACCCGCCGGCGGGCTTGGCTTTCAGACGGGCGCCCAAGCAGCCACGAGCCATACGCCGGGGTTTCCGGCAGCCGACCGCTCTGCCGGGTGACTATCTCCAGAAGCCGGCCCAGCCGTTGCGCGACCGTTCGTGTGGCCATCATCGTGGCGTCAGCCTAATTGCCTCGGCGGCTCGCGCTTAAGGTGAGTCGCGTGCGTCTCGTCATCGCCCAGTGCACGGTCGACTATCTCGGCCGGCTCACCGCTCATCTGCCGTCGGCCCGTCGACTACTGCTGGTCAAGGCCGATGGCTCGGTCAGCGTCCACGCCGATGACCGCGCGTACAAGCCGCTGAACTGGATGAGCCCACCGTGCTGGCTGACCGAAGAGCTCGACGGCGAGCTGCCGGTGTGGGTGGTGCAGAACAAAGCCGGCGAACAACTGCGCATCACGATCGAGGACGTCGAGCACGACTCCAGCCACGAATTGGGAGTCGACCCCGGGCTGGTCAAGGACGGCGTCGAAGCGCACCTGCAGGCGTTACTCGCCGAGCACGTGGAACTGCTCGGCGCCGGATATACCCTGGTGCGCCGCGAGTACATGACCGCGATCGGGCCGGTCGACTTGCTGTGCCGCGACGAGCAGGGCGGCTCGGTCGCGGTGGAGATCAAGCGCCGCGGGGAGATCGACGGCGTCGAGCAGCTCACCCGCTACCTCGAGTTGCTCAATCGCGACAGCGTGCTCGCGCCGGTGCGTGGGGTGTTCGCCGCGCAGCAGATCAAGCCGCAGGCCAAAACCTTGGCGACCGATCGCGGAATCCGTTGTGTGACATTGGATTACGACAAGATGCGCGGCATGGATTCTGACGAATTCCGGCTATTCTGAGGTGTCTCACTAAACTGGTGCCATGCCTCGGCGCCGCACCCCACCGCGCAGGCAGCAGCCGCTGCGGCCGCTGCCGGCGCAACGTCGGGTGGAAACCGGGCCGGACGGCCACGATTACGAAGTGCGACCCGTCGCCGCCGCCCAAGCGGCCAAAACGTATCGCTGCCCCGGTTGCGATCACGAAATCCGTTCGGGTACAGCGCACGTGGTGGTGTGGTTAGCAG
>DASQSQ010000473.1:0-2474 GCA_035642315.1 Mycobacterium sp. | reverse complement strand
GACCGGGAGAAGCTGCTGGCCGCGGTGCCCGAAGCCGACGCCCTGCTGGTGCGCTCGGCGACGACCGTCGACGCCGAGGTGTTCGACGCCGCGCCCAAGCTGAAGATCGTTGCGCGCGCCGGGGTCGGACTGGACAACGTCGACGTCGACACCGCGACCGAACGCGGTGTGCTCGTGGTCAACGCCCCCACGTCCAACATCCACAGCGCCGCCGAGCACGCCCTGGCGCTGCTGCTGTCAGCCGCCCGCCAGATCCCCGCGGCCGACGCCTCGCTGCGCGAGCACGCCTGGAAGCGGTCGTCGTTCTCGGGCACCGAGATCTTCGGCAAGACCGTCGGAGTGGTCGGGCTCGGACGCATCGGGCAGTTGGTGGCGCAGCGGCTGGCCGCGTTCGAGACCCACGTCGTGGCCTACGACCCGTACGTGTCGCCGGCCCGCGCCGCCCAGCTGGGTATCGAGCTGCTTCCGCTCGACGAGCTGTTGACCCGGGCCGACTTCATCTCCGTGCATCTGCCCAAAACGCCTGAGACAGCGGGTCTCATCGACAAGGACGCGCTGGCCAAGACCAAGCCCGGGGTGGTCATCGTCAATGCCGCCCGCGGTGGGCTGGTCGACGAGGCCGCGCTGTTCGACGCCGTGTCCAGCGGACACGTTCGCGCCGCCGGTATTGACGTGTTCTCCAAGGAGCCGTGCACCGAGAGCCCGCTGTTCGACCTGCCGCAGGTAGTGGTGACGCCGCATCTCGGGGCGTCGACCGAAGAGGCTCAGGACCGTGCCGGCACCGACGTCGCGGCCAGTGTCAAGCTGGCGCTGGCCGGGGAGTTCGTTCCCGACGCGGTGAACGTCGGCGGCGGAGTGGTCAGCGAGGAGGTGTCACCCTGGCTGGACCTGGTTCGCAAACTGGGTGTGCTGGTGGGTGCGCTGACCGAGGAGCTGCCGGTGTCGCTGTCGGTTCAGGTGCGCGGCGAGCTTGCCTCCGAAGACGTTGAGGTGCTTCGGCTTTCGGCGTTGCGCGGACTGTTTTCCGCGGTCATCGAGGATCAGGTGACGTTCGTCAACGCTCCGGCGATCGCCGAAGAACGCGGTGTGGCCGCCGATCTCACCATTGCCTCCGAAAGCCCCAACCACCGCAGCGTCGTCGACGTGCGGGCGGTGGCTTCCGACGGGTCGGTTGTCAATGTCGCCGGCGCGTTGTCCGGACCGCAGCAGGTGGAGAAGATCGTGCAGATCAACGGGCGCAACTTCGACCTGCGCGCCGAGGGCATCTATCTGGTCATCAACTATGTCGACCAGCCCGGGGCGCTGGGCAAGATCGGCACCCTGCTCGGCAGCGCCGGGGTCAATATCCACGCTGCCCAGCTGTCCGAAGACGCCGAGGGCCCGGGCGCGACGATCCTGCTGCGGTTGGACCAGGACGTGCCTGCCGATGTGCGATCGGCGATCGGCGCAGCCGTCAACGCCAACAAGCTTGAAGTGGTCGACTTCTCGTGAAATTAGCGGTGATCGCCGGCGACGGCATCGGTCCGGAGGTGGTGACCGAAGCCGTCAAGGTTCTCGACGCCGTGCTGCCCGGCGTAGAGAAGACCGATTACGACCTGGGGGCGCGGCGATTCCACGCGACGGGGGAAGTGCTGCCCGATTCGGTTGTCCCCGAGCTGCGGGTACACGACGCGATTCTGCTTGGCGCTATCGGGGATCCATCGGTGCCCAGCGGCGTGCTCGAGCGGGGTCTGCTGCTGCGTCTGCGGTTTGAGCTCGACCACCACGTCAACCTGCGACCGGCGCGGCTGTATCCGGGCGTGCGCAGCCCGCTTGCCGGTGACCCGGAGATCGATTTCGTGGTGATCCGGGAGGGGACCGAAGGCCCGTACACCGGCACCGGCGGTGCGATCAGGACCGGCACCGCCCAGGAGGTGGCCACCGAGGTCAGTATCAACACCGCCTTCGGTGTCCGCCGCGTCGTGGCAGATGCTTTCGAGCGCGCGAGGCAACGTCGCAAGCATCTGACCCTGGTGCACAAGACGAATGTGTTGACGTTCGCCGGATCGCTGTGGTCACGGACCGTGCAGGAGATCGGCGAAAAGTATCCGGATGTCGAGGTGGGCTATCAGCACGTCGACGCCGCGACCATCCACCTGGTGACCGACCCGGGACGTTTCGATGTGATCGTCACCGACAACCTGTTCGGCGACATCATCACGGATTTGGCGGCCGCGGTGTGCGGCGGCATCGGGCTGGCCGCCAGCGGCAACATCGACGCCACCCGGACCAACCCGTCGATGTTCGAGCCGGTGCATGGCAGCGCACCCGACATCGCCGGTCAGGGGATCGCCGATCCGACCGCCGCGATCATGTCGGTGGCGCTGCTGCTTTCCCACGTCGGCGAAGACGCTGCCGCCGCGCGAGTGGACCGGGCCGTGGCGTCCCATCTGGCCACTCGCCCGACCGAAAAGCTATCCACCGTCGAAGTCGGC
>DASQSQ010000472.1:0-4225 GCA_035642315.1 Mycobacterium sp. | reverse complement strand
AGCGGGGCGCGGGCGCGCTCACGCGCTTCGTCGGCTGCGGTCATTGGCCGAGCTGGGCGGTTATCCGGTCCGCTGTTCGTCGTGACCGACAAGCGAAGAAATTTAGGCAACTTCTGTCCCAAAGTTCATCAATAGTGGCTGAGGCAGGCCGGATGACCGGCAATGACCACGCGAATCGGCCTGCGCAGCCGTCCTGCCACGCCTTATGGTGAGGTGGGTCACCGGGCATTGGTCGCTCCAAGTGAGCCGGCCGGCGATCAGCGCGTCATTTGACCGCGATCACAGCAAATTTCTTGCACGAACCGCGCCGGCGTAGGCCGACGGCCATCTGCTTTGTAAACGCCCTCTGGCGGGCCCAAATGCCCCGCGGCACATGCCCACCCGGCAAAGCGGCTCAGCGGTGCCGCCGCAACGGAGCAGCACCCCCGACCGGCGGGTTAGTATTGATGAAGTTGGCATGTCAGGCGGGTTTTGTCATATCGTTTTACGACTTGTCGAAAACCGGGGACAGGGCCACCGTTCAGCGCTGCACGGATGCATCCCCAACCGGATCACCGCCACCAGGCGACCAGCATATCGACAAGACCGGTGGGGCCCAGCCCGCGGCGCCAACGGAGAAGATTCGTGAATTCCGCGGCAGGAAAGTTTTGGTGAAGGGTCAGGTGGGAATGGCGCCCAACCGCGTCGGGCTCTACAACCCCGCATTCGAGCACGACTCATGCGGGGTGGCCATGGTCGTCGACATGCACGGCCGCCGCAGCCGCGACATCGTGGACAAAGCGATCACCGCGCTGCTCAACCTCGAGCACCGCGGCGCACAAGGCGCCGAGCCGCACAGTGGCGACGGCGCCGGCATCCTGATCCAGGTTCCCGATCAGTTCTTGCGTGCGGTTGTCGACTTCGAGTTGCCGGAGGCTGGTAGTTACGCCACCGGCATCGCGTTTTTGCCGCAATCGTCGAAAGAGGCGGCGGCGGCGTGTGCTGCCGTGGAAAAGATCGTCGAAGCCGAAGGCCTGCAGACCCTCGGCTGGCGCAACGTACCGACCGACGAATCGTCGCTGGGCGCGCTGTCCCGCGACGCGATGCCCACCTTCCGTCAGCTGTTCATCGCGGGCGCCGACGGCATGGCATTGGAGCGTCGTGCCTATGTCATCCGCAAGCGTGCCGAGCACGAACTCGGCACGAAGGGTCCGGGGCAGGACGGCCCGGGCCGCGAAACCGTCTATTTCCCAAGCCTTTCCGGTCAGACATTCGTCTACAAGGGCATGTTGACCACGCCGCAGCTCAAGGCGTTCTACCTCGATCTGCAGGACCAGCGGCTGACCAGCGCGCTGGGCATCGTGCACTCTCGCTTCTCGACGAACACCTTCCCGTCGTGGCCGCTGGCGCACCCGTTCCGGCGTATCGCCCACAACGGCGAGATCAACACCGTCACCGGCAACGAGAACTGGATGCGGGCCCGCGAGGCCCTGATGAAGACCGACGTCTTCGGCAGCTACGACGACGTCGACAAGCTGTTCCCGATCTGCACTCCGGGCGCCTCGGACACCGCGCGGTTCGACGAGGCGCTCGAACTGCTGCACCTGGGCGGACGCAGCCTGGCCCACTCGGTGCTGATGATGATCCCCGAGGCCTGGGAGCGGCACCCGTCGATGGACCCGGCCCGGCGGGCTTTCTACAAGTACCACGCATCGCTGATGGAGCCGTGGGACGGCCCGGCGTCGATGACGTTCACCGACGGCACGGTGGTGGGCGCCGTGCTGGACCGCAATGGCCTGCGCCCGTCGCGCATCTGGGTCACCGAGGACGGCCTGGTGGTGATGGCCTCCGAGGCCGGCGTGCTTGATCTCGACCCGTCGACGGTGGTGCGCAAGATGCGCCTGCAGCCCGGCCGGATGTTCCTGGTTGACACCGCGCAGGGCCGCATCGTCTCCGACGAGGAGATCAAGGCCGAACTGGCCGCCGAGCACCCCTATCAGCAGTGGCTGGACGATGGGCTGATCCCGCTGGCCGAGCTGCCCCAGGGCGACTACGTGCGCATGCCGCACCATCGGGTTGTCCTGCGCCAGCTGGTTTTCGGTTACACCTACGAAGAGCTCAATCTGTTGGTGGCGCCCATGGTCCGCGCCGGCGCCGAACCGATCGGCTCGATGGGAACCGATACACCGGTCGCGGTGCTGTCCCAGCGCCCGCGGATGCTGTTCGACTATTTCCAGCAGTTGTTCGCACAGGTGACCAACCCACCGCTGGACGCCATCCGCGAAGAGGTGGTCACCAGTCTGCAGTGCACCACCGGCGGAGAAGGCGACCTGCTCAACCCGAACGAGGATTCCTGTCGCCAAATCGCCTTGCTGCAGCCGATTCTGCGTAATTACGAACTGGCTAAGCTGATCAACCTCGACCCTGACGTCGAGGTCAACGGTCGCCGGCACGGCATGCGGTCCAAGGTGATTCGCTGTCTGTACCCGGTCGCCGAGAACGGCGCCGGTCTGAAGGCGGCGCTCGACGAGGTGCGTGCGCAAGCCTCGGCGGCAATCGCCGACGGCGCGCGGATCATCATCCTGTCCGACCGGGAGTCCGACGAGAAGATGGCCCCGATCCCCTCGCTGCTGGCGGTCTCCGCCGTGCACCACCACCTGGTGCGCGAGCGGAGTCGCACCAAAGTCGGGCTGGTGGCCGAATCCGGCGACGCCCGCGAGGTGCACCACATGGCCGCGCTGCTGGCCTTCGGTGCCGCGGCGATCAACCCGTACATAGCGTTCGAATCGATCGAGGTCATGCTGGACCGTGGCGTGCTACAGGGCCTCGACCGCGAAACCGCCCTAAAGAACTACATCAAGGCCGCCGGCAAGGGTGTGCTGAAGGTGATGTCCAAGATGGGTATCTCGACGTTGGCGTCCTACACCGGTTCCCAACTGATGCAGGCCGTCGGCATCTCCGAAGAGGTTCTCGAGGAGTACTTCACCGGATTGACCTGCCCCACCGGGGGAATCACCCTTGCCGACATTGCCGCCGATGTGGCGGCCCGCCATGAGCTGGCTTTCCTGGATCGCCCCGACGAACGCGCACACCGCGAGCTCGAGGTGGGCGGCGAATACCAGTGGCGTCGTGAAGGCGAATACCACCTGTTCAACCCGGAGACCGTCTTCAAGCTGCAGCACTCCACCCGCACCGGCCAGTACAAGATCTTCAAGGATTACAGCCGGCTGGTCGACGACCAGAGCGAGCTGATGGCATCGTTGCGCGGCCTGCTGAAATTCCGCGAGGGGCTGCGCCCGCCGGTCCCACTCGACGAGGTCGAACCGGCCAGCGAGATCGTCAAACGCTTTGCCACCGGCGCGATGAGCTATGGCTCGATCTCCGCCGAGGCGCACGAGACACTGGCCATCGCGATGAACCGGCTCGGTGGCCGGTCGAACTGCGGCGAGGGCGGCGAAGCCGTCAGCCGTTTCGAGCGCGACCCCAACGGTGACTGGCGCCGCAGCGCCGTCAAACAGGTCGCGTCGGCCAGGTTCGGCGTCACCTCGCACTACCTGACGAACTGCTCTGACCTCCAGATCAAGATGGCGCAGGGTGCTAAACCCGGTGAGGGCGGCCAACTTCCCGGCGGCAAGGTGTATCCGTGGATCGCCGAGGTACGGCACTCCACGCCCGGCGTGGGGTTGATCTCTCCGCCGCCGCACCACGACATCTACTCGATCGAGGATCTGGCTCAACTGATCCACGACCTGAAGAACGCCAACCCGTCGGCGCGTATCCACGTCAAGCTGGTCTCCGAGAACGGTGTCGGCACCGTCGCCGCCGGCGTTTCCAAGGCGCACGCCGACGTCGTGTTGATCTCCGGGCACGACGGTGGTACCGGCGCTACGCCGCTGACGTCGATGAAGCACGCCGGCGCGCCGTGGGAGCTGGGGCTGGCCGAAACCCAGCAGACGTTGTTACTCAACGGGTTACGGGACCGGATCGTTGTCCAGGTCGACGGCCAACTCAAAACCGGCCGGGACGTGATGGTCGCGGCGCTGCTCGGCGCCGAGGAATTCGGCTTCGCCACCGCACCGCTGGTGGTGTCCGGTTGCATCATGATGCGGGTGTGCCACCTGGACACCTGCCCGGTCGGTGTGGCCACCCAGAACCCGGTGCTGCGCGAGCGATTCGCCGGCAAGCCGGAGTTCGTGGAGAACTTCTTCTTGTTTATTGCCGAAGAGGTCCGCGAGTACATGGCGCA
>DASQSQ010000471.1:0-9578 GCA_035642315.1 Mycobacterium sp. | reverse complement strand
ATCAGGCAGCGTGTGCACGAACCGGTCGACGTAGGCGGCCTTGGCCGCTTCGATCACGTCATCATTGCTGGCGTCGGGCCGGCCGTAGGCGATGTTCTCCGCGATCGTCCCGCCGAAGAGCCACGTGTCCTGCAGCACCATGCCGATGCGGGAACGCAGCGACTGCCGGCTGATCGTCGTGATGTCGACGCCGTCGACCAGAATCCGGCCGGCGTCGACGTGGTAGAACCGCATCAACAGGTTCACCAGCGTGGTCTTGCCCACCCCGGTCGGCCCGACGATCGCCACCGTGCTGCCCGGTTCCGCGGTGAAGGAGAGGTCATCGATCACCGGAGTGCCGGGGTGATAGCCGAAGCTGACCTGGTCGAATTCCACCCGCCCGGTAGGTCCGTCACTGTTGGGCGAGGGCAGCAGTGCTTCGCGGTCCGGTGATTCTTCGGGCTCGTCGAGCAGGTCGAAAACCCGCTCGGCACTGGCCACTCCGGACTGCAGAGTGTTGTACATCGAAGCCACCTGGTTCATCGGCGCGTTGAACTGGCGGACGTACTGGATGAAGGCCTGGATGCTGCCCACCGTGATCTGTCCGGTCGCCACCTGGACGCCACCGACCACCGCGACCGCGACGTAGCTCAGGTTGCCGACGAACCCGGTCGCCGGCGACACCAAGCCGGAGATGAACTGGGCGCCGAAACTGGCGTGGTAGACATCGTCGTTGCGCCGACGGAACTCGTCTTGCGCCGCGGCGCGCTGGCCGAACGTCCGGACCACGGTGAACCCGCTGTAGGTCTCTTCGATGTGGGCGTTGAGCCGGCCGGTGTTGGTCCACTGCGCGACGAACAGTCGCTGCGACCGTTGCGCGATCGCCCGCGTCACCACCAGCGCCAGCGGCACCGTCAGCAAGGTGATACCGGTCAGCAGTGGCGAGATGGTCAGCATCATCGCCAACACCGACACCACCGTCAGCACCGCGGACAGCAGTTGGGTGATCGTCATCGACAGCGACGTCTGAAGGTTGTCGACGTCGTTGGTGACCCGGCTGAGCACCTCACCGCGCTGCCGGGAATCGAAGTAGGACAGCGGCAGCCGGTGCAGCTTCTCCTCGACATCGGTGCGCAGCGCCTGCAGCGTGCGGCGCACGGTGACGTTCAGCAGCCGGGCCTGCGCCCAAACCAGCAGCGCCGCAAGCAGATACATGACCAGGGCCAGGGTCAGCGTGCGGGCGACCGCGCCGAAGTCGACACCTCGGCCCGGAACCACATTCATCCCCGACAGCAGGTCGGCGAAGGTGTTGTTGCCCCGGGCCCGCGCGGCCGCGACGGCCTGAGCCTTGGTGATGCCGGCCGGCAGCTGGCGGCCCATCACGCCGCTGAACAGCAGATCGGTGGCATGGCCGAGGATGCGTGGAACGACGACGCCGATCACCGTTCCCGCCACACCCAAGACCGTCACCGCGACGGCTGTTCGCCGTTGCGGCGCGAGGCGCTTCATCAGGCGGACGGCAGACCCCGTGAAGTCACGGGACCGCCGATTCGGGTACTGGGGAGTGCTGGGCGTCTTGTTTGTCATAGCCGACGTCCCACCCCAGCGTCCATTGACTGCGATTCGGCGAATTCCCGATAGGTAGGGCAGTCCGCGAGCAGCGATTCATGCGTGCCCACACCGACCACCCGCCCGTCGTCGACGACGATCACCTGGTCGGCGTGGACAACGGTCGAGATCCGTTGCGCAACAACGATCATCGTCGCATCGCCGGCGATCTCCGCCAGTGACGCACGGACCCGCGCGTCGGTGTGCACGTCGAGTGCGGAAAACGCGTCGTCGAACAGGTAGACCGCCGGGCGGCGGATCACCGCCCGCGCGATCGCCAGCCGCTGCCGCTGCCCGCCGGAGAAGTTGACGCCGCCTTGAGCGACCCGCATCTGCAGCCCGTCGTCGTGTGCGCGCACGAATTCGTCGGCGGCGGCCACCCGCAGCGCGTCCCACATCTCTTCGTCAGTTACTTCCCGTCCTGGGGCTGCGCCGATGCGCAGGTTGTCGGCGACGGTGCCGGAGAACAGATAGCCGCGCTGAGGGACCAGCCCGATGCCCGACCACAGCTCTTCGGTGTCGTGCTGACGCACGTCGACCTCGTCGACCAGAACCGAACCCGATGTCACGTCGTACAGCCGGCAGATCAGCGACACCAGCGTCGACTTTCCCGAACCGGTGCTGCCGACGATTGCGGTGGTGGTGCCGGGTCGCGCGGTGAAGGAAATATCCTGCAGCACAGCACGATCCGCGCCAGGATAACGGAATGTCGCGCCGTCGAGTCGAACCACCCCTCGCAAACCCGCGGCCGGCCGCACCGGATGCTCCGGACTACGCACCGCCGGGGTCAGCGACAGCACTTCGTTGATCCGCTCCGCGCATACCGCGGCGCGCGGCAACACCATCAACGTCATCGTCGCCATCATTACCGCCATCAGGATCTGCGCGAAGTACACGAGAAACGCGATCAGCGAGCCGACTTGCATCCGTCCACTGTCGATCCGCAAGCCGCCGAACCAGATCAGCGCGACACTGGAGCAGTTGATGGTCAGCGTGGTGACCGGCAGCATCAACGCCTGCCAATTGCCCGCGCTCAGTGCGGTGTTCGACAGTGCGAGGTTGGCCTCGGCGAACCGTTGACGCTCGAAAGGTTCGCGGGCGAAGGCCCGGATCACCCGCACGCCGGACAGCTGCTCGCGCATGACCCGGTTGATGTTGTCGATCAGCCGCTGCATGCTGCGGTAGAGCGGGAGCGTACGCCCGACGATCCAGTAGTTGCTCACGACCAACACCGGAACACTGACCAACAGCAGCCACGACAGCCCGGCGTCCTGGTGGATCGCCATGAGGATGCCGCCGATACACATGATCGGGGCCGTCACCAGCACCGTGCAGGTCATCTGCACCAGGAACTGGATCTGGCGGACGTCGTTGGTGGTGCGGATCAGCAGCGACGGCGCGCCGAACCGGGCCGTCTCGTGCTCGGAGAACGTTGTGACTTGATGAAACATCGCCGAGCGGAGATCACGACCGAACCCCATCCCGGTCCGGGAGCCGAAGTAGACCGCGCCGACGGCGCACACCACCTGCAGCGCGGTGACCGCGAACATCACCCCGCCGAGTCGGACGATGGTGGTCGTATCTCCCTTGGCGATGCCGTCGTCGATGATTGTGGCGTTGACTGTCGGCAGGTACAGCGAGGCCAGGGTGCTGATCAGCTGCAGCGTCATCACTGTCGCCACCAGCCGTCGATACGGCCGGACGTAGGTGCGCAGCAATGCCAAGAGCATCTGGTAACTGTTACACGAGGGCCGCTGGTGGAGAAAGAAAGTACAGGTCACCGCGTGTGCAATGGTTGCGCCTAGGTGCTGCCGCTACAGTGCATCGTGTGATCAGCAGAAGGTTTCCGTAGCCGTGCGCCGTGAGGTGGCGGCGCTGGCCCTGGCGGCGGCGACTTTGATTCCCGTGGTGGCCGCGTGCTCCCACTCCGGCTCCGACCAATCCCAGTCGACCGAGTCGTCCGCGCCGGCGTCGGGGCAGGGGCATCACGGGCCGATGTTCCCGGAGTGCGGAGGCGTCAGCGACGAGACGGTGACCGACCTGACGAAGGTCAGGGGGCTGGTCAACACCGCGAAGAATTCGGTGGGCTGCCAGTGGCTCGCAGGCGGCGGCATCCTCGGCCCGCATTTCTCGTTCTCCTGGTATCGCGGGAGCCCGATCGGCCGCGAACGCAAGACCGAGCAGTTGTCGCGGTCGAGTGTCGAGGACATCAACATCAACGGCCATGGCGGCTTCGTCGCCGTCGGTAACGACCCGACGTTGGGCGACTCGCTGTGCGAGGTCGGGATCCAGTTCGGCGACGACTTCATCGAATGGTCGGTGAACTTCAGCCAGAAGCCGTTCCCCGATGCGTGCAACATCGCCAAAGAGCTTGCGCGCCAATCGATTGCGAACTCGAAATGAGTGCCACCGTGCGCCGTCGGGTCCTAGTCGGTGTGGCCGTCATGGCCACTGCGGTGTCCGTATTGACCGGCTGCACAAAGTCGGTGGCCGGCACTGCCCAAAAAGCAGGCATGGGCGACGAGCCGCGCAACAACAATTCCGAGCAGCAGTACCCGAACCTGCAGAAGGAATGCGAGGTGCTGACCACCGATGTCCTGGCCAAGACGGTGGGCGCCGACCCGCAAGACATTCAGAGCACCTTCGTTGGCGCGATATGCCGCTGGCAGGCGGCCAACCCCGGCGGGCTGATCGACATCACCCGGTTCTGGTTCGAGCAAGGGAGCCTCGACAACGAGCGCAAGGTCGCCGAGAACTTGAAGTATCAGATCGAGAACCGGGCGATCTCCGGTGTCGCGTCGATCGTGATGCGGCCAAATGATCCCAACGGCGCGTGTGGTGTGGCCAGCGACGCCGCGGGTGTGGTCGGGTGGTGGGTCAACCCGCAGGCGCCCGGTATCGACGCCTGTGCGCAGGCCATCAAGCTCATGGAGTTGACGCTCTCCACGAACTCGTAAGCCCTGTCCCTCAGCCTCCGCGGCGAGCGCTGGCAACTACTACTACCTTGCCCGTTGGTGCCGTGCGCGAAAGTAACTGTTGTACTAGGGATTTCTGTTTGGGCTAGTCATCGCCCAAAATGCGATGGCCAAACTTACCGGGGCGTCGGATGTTTCCTGCACGATACGCAGTGTTCAGCAAAACGATTGATATAGCGTTTTTTTGACACTCAAATGGCTCCCGGCCACCAGGTGCGGACGTTACCATCGTCGAATGTCTGAGACACCTTCCAATGAGCCAACCTCCCATGCGGCGGAACCTTCGCCCGAACCCGACACCGTAGTGTCGACCGCCGCGTCTGAGCCGGTGTCGCACGCCAAGGAGGACTCTGCCGCCCCGCACGCGTCGAAGCTGGCCCTGTGGCTCGCGGTGGCGGCCCTGGTGCTTTCCCTCGTCGCCGTAGCGGGTGGCATCGCCGGGTACTTTTACCTTTACCCGCACAAGAACGCCTCGTCGTCGTCCTCGTCCGCCGTCAGCGACACAGCAGCCAAAGACCCGAAAGAAGCGAAAAAGCGCATCTGCGAGACGTTCATGGTCGTCGACCGAGCGGTGGTCAGAAACTCTCGCCTGAAGAACCCGGACAACGGCGGGCCGATCGGTGCGCTTTCGGTGGCGACTGCCGCGCGGCTGGCGTTCTTTGGTGGCGGCGCATTCCTCCGAGACCGCGTAGCTCAAGAGCCTCAGACGCCACCCGACCTGGCCAAATCGGTCAACGCCATGGCCTCCAACCTCGAGGAGCTCGCCATCGGTTACCTCGCCGGCGCGGCCGACTTCACCCAAGATGAGCTGCGCCAAGCGCTCGACGACAAGATCAAAGCCACGGTTGAGATCTGCAAGAAGTAGCCGCGCTTAGCGCGGTACCTGGAAGTCGACTAGCTCGGCCGAACCGAGTTCGACGTCTTTCCAGCTGCCGGTGACTCGAAACACGGCCATCGCCGACGTCGGGTACTTCGTCGAGATGCGTTCGGCGGCAGCGGTGTTGGAGCCGTCGGCCGCGGCCAAGCCCAGCGCCACCTGGGTCATGGTCGGCTCGTGTGCGACGAGGAGCAGGACGGCGACGTTGTCGTCGACGTGAGTGATCTCGTCGATCACCGTTCCGGGGACGGCGTCGTAGAGCCGGTCGACGTAGGTCACCGGTGCGTCGATGCCGGTGTGCGCCAGAGTTTCCCGAGCCCGGATCGCCGTCGAGCAGAGCACTGCGTCAATCGCAGGCAGGTTGGCCCGCAGCCAGTCGCCGGCCAGCCCGGCCTCTCGTCGTCCGCGGGGTGCGAGCGGCCGGTCGTGGTCTGGCACCGCGTCGGGATACGCCGACTTTGCATGCCGTAGTAGCACCAGGGTGCGGGTTTGGTCGCTCACCGGACCGAGGTTACCGGCACGGCCTCTGAGCGGGGCTGATGTGGCGGATGTGACTCGTGAAACGTCGATGAGGCGACCGGCGCCGGCCGGCTCCCGACCTGCCGATCGAGGTCCCCGGACTTGTCGGCGCCGGGTCCTACACTCGCGGTGCCTGGTCGCAAATCGGCCGAGCATGAAGCAGAAGGGACGGGATCGCAATGCGATTCGTGCATACCGCCGACTGGCAACTCGGCATGACCCGTCACTTTCTCGCGGGCGAAGCGCAGCCGCGGTACTCGGCGGCTCGCCGCGACGTAGTGGCCGGGCTGGGCTCGCTGGCCGCCGACGTGAGTGCCGAGTTCGTCGTGGTGGCCGGTGACGTCTTCGAGCACAATCAGCTTGCGCCGCAAGTGATCAGCCAGTCGTTGGAAGCCATGCGCGCCATCGGGATTCCGGTCTACCTGCTACCCGGCAACCACGATCCGCTGGACGCGTCATCGGTGTACACCAGTGCGCTGTTCAAGGCCGAATGCCCGGCCAACGTGACGGTCCTCGACCGAGCCGGCATTCACGAGGTCCGGTCGGGTCTGCAGATCGTCGCGGCGCCATGGCGATCCAAAGCGCCGACGACGGACCTGGTCGCCGACGTCCTCGATGGCTTGCCAGCGGACGGGGTCACCCGGGTGCTGGTCGCCCACGGTGGCGTCGACGTACTCGACCCTGATCCGACCAAGCCCTCGCTGATCCGGCTGGCCGGTGTCGAGGACGCGTTGGCCCGCGGCGCGGTGCATTACGTCGCGCTGGGCGACAAGCATTCACTCACCGAAGTCGGCGGCACCGGCCGGATTTGGTACTCGGGCTCACCCGAGGTCACCAACTACGACGACGTCGAAGGCAATCCCGGCCACGTGTTGGTCGTCGATCTCGACGAATCGAATCCGCAGCGCCCCGTCACCGTCGATGTCCGAAAAGTCGGGCGCTGGCGGTTCAGCACCCTGAATCGCCAAGTAGACAGCAGTCGCGACATCGCCGACTTGGATCTGAATTTGGATCTGATGCCAGACAAGGACCGAACGGTGTTGCGGCTGGCCTTGATTGGGTCGTTGACGGTCACCGACCGTGCTGCGCTGGATGCGTGCCTCGACAAATATTCGCGGCTGTTCGCGTCGCTGCGGGTGTGGGACAGCCACAGCGATCTGGCAGTCATACCGGCCGACGGCGAGTTCACCGACCTTGGCATCGGTGGTTTCGCGGCGGCGGCGGTCGAGGAACTGGTCGAGACCGCTCGTACCGGCGATAGCGACACCGCCGGCGACGCGCAGGCGGCGCTGGCGCTGCTGTTGCGGCTGACCGACCGCGGTAGGGGTGCGGCATGAAGCTGCACCGGCTGGTTCTGGAGAACTATCGCGGCATCGAGCACCGCGAGATCGAGTTCCCCGACCACGGCGTGGTCGTGGTGTCCGGCGCCAACGAAATCGGCAAGTCGTCGATGATCGAGGCGCTGGACCTGCTGTTGGAATCCAAAGACCGTTCGACGAAGAAGGAAGTCAAGCAGGTCAAGCCGACCGACGCCGACGTCGGGTCCGAGGTCACGGCCGAGATCAGCACTGGCCCTTATCGTTTCATCTATCGCAAGCGGTTCAACAAGAAGTGCGAGACGCAGCTGACGGTGCTGGAGCCGCGCCGCGAAGCGCACAGTGGCGACGAGGCGCACGACCGGGTACAGGCGATGCTGGCCGAGACGGTCGACACCGAACTCTGGCATGCCCAACGGGTGTTGCAGTCAGCGTCGACGGCGGCGGTGGATCTGTCGGGTTGCGACGCACTGACCCGGGCCCTCGACGTCGCGGCGGGTGACTCCGCCGCGCTGTCTGGCACCGAGCCGCTACTGATCGAAAAGATCGACGCCGAGTTCGGTCGTTACTTCACCCCGACCGGCCGTCGTGCCACCGGAGAATGGGCGGATGCGATCGTCGCGCTGCGCGCCGCCGAAGAAGAGGTCCAGCGATGCGCCGCGGCCGTCGCCGAAGTCGACGATCGGGTAAACCGGCACGCCACGTTGACGGCCGAGCTGGCTGAACTGTCGCCGCTTCAAAAGGTGGCCACGGTCCGGCAGACCGCCGCCCAAGCCGCTGCCGACACGATCACCCAACTGACCGAACAGGTAAAAGAAGCCGAGCTGATCGCTGCCGCCGCGACCGCGACCAGCACGTCATCGCAAGGCGCACACGTAGAGCGGCAACGGTTGCGGGCCGAAACCGACACCCGCGCAGCTACCGTCGCGAGCTTGGCCGCCCAGACCGATGTGGCCGCCGAAGCGCAGGCGACGGCACAAGAAGTCACCGAGGCGGCGGATGCGGTGGTCGACGAGGCCAACAAGCTGCTCGCCGCCGCGCAACAGCGCGCCGACAACGCCCGCCGCATCGTCGACGAACTGGCCCGCCGCGACGAAGCCGACCGGTTGACCGCGCGGGTCGGCAAGATCGACGCCGCGCAGCGCGACCGCGACGCTGTCTCCAACGAGCTGTCGGCAATCGCATTGACCGACAACCTTTTCCAACAGATCGAGCGCGCCGGCGCAACCGTCGAGCGAGTCAAGGGCCAACTCGCATTGGTGTCGGCGACAATCGAATTCGTCGCGGCCAGCGACATCGAACTTGTCGTCGCCGACCAGCGGATGTCGCTTCCCGCGGGTCAGAGCTGGTCGACCACCGCGGGCGGCGCGACCGAGGTCGAGGTCCCCGGTGTCCTGACCGCACGGTTCACGCCGGGCGCGACGGCACTTGACATTCAGGCCGAACACGCTGCTGCCCAACAGGACCTGACCGCAGCGCTGGCAATGGCTCAGGTCGCTGACGTGGCAGCCGCGCGGCTCACCGATCAGCGGCGTCGCGAACTGCTGAACAGCCGCGACCAGCTGACCGCGACCCTGGCCGCATTGTGCGGCGACGACGACGTCGAGCAGTTGCGCGAGCGGCTGGCTGGGCTGCGCGCCAAGACGCACACCGGCGACATCGCGATGGACGCCGCCGCCGCCCGTGTCGAGCTCGACGAGGCTGACGCGGCCCGCGTCAAGGCGGCCGCCGACCTCGAGACACACCGCAAAGTCGCGGCAGCAGCGGTGGCCAAGCTCACCGAACTATCGACGCAGGCAACCCTTTCCAGCGGGAAGCTGGCTACCCAGCGCGCCGAGCTGGCTGCGGTCGCCGACCGGCTGGCCCAGCTGCGCGCAACCGCCACCGACGAATCACTCGAAGCCGCCGCCGCCAAAGACCTGCAGGCGGCGCAGCAGGCCGACGGCCGGGTTGTCGAGCTGAAAGAACGACTGGCCGCCGCGGCACCTGACACCGTGGCCGCCGAACTGGTCGATGCCACCACAGCGGCTCAGGCGTTGCAAACCCGCCGCGACGAGATCGCCGGCACGCTGCGCGAAATCAGTGTCGAGCTAACGATCTTCGGCAGCCAGGGCCGCAAGGGCAAGCTCGACGCCGCCGAGACCGCGCTCGGACACGCTCGCAGCGAGCACGCCCGGGTGGGCAGCCGGGCCCGTGCCGTCGAATTGCTGAAGTCGGTGATGGTGCGCCACCGCGACAACACCCGGCTGCGTTACGTCGAGCCGTTCCGCGCCGAATTGCAGCGACTCGGGCGTCCGGTCTTCG